>NZ_CAWUDN010000026.1:0-76072 GCF_963920915.1 Nostoc sp. PCC 9305 | reverse complement strand
GGGTTGGTTTACTCACTGCTGCTACTGTACTTCAGAAGACTGATAATCGCTATAAGTTAAAAACTGGCACAAATGTGTAGCAGTGTATATCTAGAATATTGCTTTTCTTCAGTATCTATCTTTAGGTATAAAATAATAAAGAAAAAAGTTGGTAGATTCACCAAAAACTAAAGAACGAGGCGTAGAGTAAATAACTTGTCAAATTCAGAGGTAAATTGTGTTTATCGACTACATCACCCTCATGTTAATCAACATGGTCGCTGGGTTATTTCTACTCGCTGACTATGTGTATCGTGGTATAGATAGTTCTAATCAAAGACCGTGGATTCCAGGATTTGGAATTACGGGTGCGATCGCACTCACAACTGGTTTACACATGAGCTTTACCTGGCCAGTAATGGGTAGCTTTAACATTGCCTTTGGTGAAACAAGTATCTTATTTGGAATCTTGTTTATTGCAGCTGCGATCGCCCTGGCCCAAAATTGGGATTTATTGACAATAGCAATTTACGGCTTCTTTGCTGGTGCAGTTGCGATCGTAGTCGGTATCCGTATCATCAACTTAAATTTGACAAAGCAACCGCTTTTATCGGGAATCGGCTTTATTTTAACTGGATTAGGTGGTATTTTTGCAGCACCAACTCTCTATTGGAAAACCAACCGAACTTGGCGGCTAATTGGCGTAGCAGTGCTGATAGTAGCCGCTCTAATTTGGGCATTGACTGGATATTTGGCTTACTGGAATCATTTAGAGAGTTTCCAAAAGTGGGTTCCAGCACCGATGCGGTAAGCAATGTTCTAGGCTAGAGACATAGTTAAAACCTTGCTTAAAAAAACATGCTGGACTTTCTTAATCCCTTCTTAAATCGCCATCCAGAGCTAGTCAAAGCCAACGTCGAACTTTACACCTGGCAAACTTGTCCTTACTGCATTCGTGCCAAAATACTGCTGTGGTGGAAAGGTGTAAATTTTACTGAATACAAAATCGACGGCGACGAAGTAGCCAGAGCGAAAATGGCAGAACGCGCCAACGGTCGCCGTACCGTACCACAAATTTTTATTAATAACCAGCACATTGGCGGCTGCGATGACCTATATCAGCTAGACACACAAAGTCAACTCGATCCCCTTTTAGCCCAAGCCGCTATTTAAAAATCAAATTAGCCCCCAACACTTTCTTTGGTGATGTTATGTTGGGCAATTTTGGATTTTAAATTGCTCAGTAAGCAAGTTTGTAGTAAGGACTTTAGTCCTTATTTTCTGAGTACTAAAATCCTTACTAAAAACTTTTCATTACTAGCTTGACAAAGTGCCAGAAAACTGTAGCACAAGTTTACCCACCTTTGGGGCAAGGAATATCGAATTGATAAAAATATGTTAACTAAGTATACGGAATATCTTATACATCAACAATGGATGAGTTATGCCCTAGAATTAGCAAAAACAGCAGGTGAAGCAGGTGAAATCCCTGTAGGTGCTGTTATCATTGATTCAACAGGCAAATTGCTAGCACAAGGAGAAAACAGAAAAGAGCGCGACAAAGACCCTACCGCTCATGCGGAAATTCTCGCTATCAAGACAGCCGCAACAACTTTACAAAATTGGCATCTTAATGAATGTACCCTTTATGTCACTCTCGAACCTTGCCCGATGTGTGCAGGTGCGATCGTCCAATCACGACTAGGACTACTGGTATATGGAGTAGACGATACAAAAACTGGCGCAATTCGTACAGTTATTAACATCCCCGATAGTGCTGCTTCTAATCACCGTCTCCAAGTAATCGGAGGCATTCTAGAGTCAGCTTGTCGTCAGCAATTACAGACTTGGTTTGCTACTAGGCGGCGTAAGGTAAACTAACGGACAGAGGTAAAACTGTCCATCTACTACGACACAAGTCACACAAGAGAATCTACGGTGTAACTAATCACGCCTTTCGTTAAATTTTTACCCGTCAATCAGCTGCATCCGTCATGATGGAATTTTACTCTTCATCCGATACCTGCCAGCAAACCCCAGTAAATCCTCAGGTAGATAGCACTACCTCAAGGGTTTCGCCTTGGTTAAGTCCCCTGGCATATTTATTAGGGCGTCATTGCCTATTACCATTATTCTTTGGACAAATTAGAATAACCGGACAAAAAAATATCCCCACAACTGGGCCTGTGATCCTTGCGCCTACACATCGGGCGCGTTGGGATGCCTTGCTTGTACCCTACGCTACCGCTTGTCTGAGAAAGCAAGACTTGCGATTTATGGTCACTATTGACGAATGCCAAGGTTTGCAAGGCTGGTTTGTTCGACGTTTAGGGGGATTTCCTGTAAATTCTAAGCATCCATCAATCCGCACGCTACGACATGGAGTAGAGCTACTTCAGCAGCAAAAAACTCTGGTAATCTTTCCAGAAGGTAACATTTTTCGTGATGGCCAAGTTCACCAGTTGAAGCCAGGAATTGCTCGTCTTGCTTTGAGTGCTGAATCTAGTAATTCCGGGTTGGGAGTGAAAATTGTACCCATAGGCATTAACTACAGCCAACCTTATCCCAATTGGGGTACAGATGTAAGTATTGACATTGGCTCCCCAATAAAAGTCGCGGATTACATGAATGGCTGTATAAAACAAGATGCAAAAAGCATCACAACTGATTTAGCAAAGGCACTACAACAATTAAGCCATCAAGAAACAAAAGTTACTAATCACGCATTTGCAGAAATTACTAATTCTTGATACAGTCAAACCTCATAATCATTGACCGTGCATAATTCAGAAACTGCAAAATTCAATATTTGACACTAATTGCTAACTGCTATATTCATCCTGAGTAAGTCACAAAAGATTAGTAGTATTTTGCAAACTTTGAGGATGTATACATATATAGATTACCCTCTATTGATGATATATTCAGCCAAATTGGCATTTTTTGAGCCAACAGCTAATTCATTGCCTGCAAACTACTGAATTACTTGATGATAAATATTTTCACTATTTGGTCAGACAGTTAAATAAAAGTTGGGAAGTGCCGACTGAAGACATCGCTATTCTGAACTAGTTTTGTGCCATGCCTACGGTGGTCACTGAGCGGCTTGCCCTGAGCGTAGTCGTTCGCGTAGCGTCCCGTAGGGAAGCAGGGCTGTTTCATTCCCGAAAGAGCTTTAAAAATCAAGGGTTCTAGCGATTAAAAATTAGTTATTTTGTTACCAGCGTGCCGATGAAACCAACTATTTTACTGATATTTCAGTGCTTAAATGTTCATCTCTTCGTCACGCTTACTTACAATTTTCTCGCTAACCATCTTGACAAATCCTGTTTGAAATGGAATGAATCAGCCCTGCCGTAGGGAAGGGAGCCGAAGTGCGCGCTTCCCTACGCAAATACTTTAAGCAGTGCTTTGGAAAAATTCTCCTGCCAAATATCCCAGTTAATCAGAGATAATTATTGAGGAGAAAAGTAGGTACTCAGACACATAGTGACGCACTCCAGCTTATGTATCGCCGATCGCAGTGATATAAGTTAGCTGGGATACAAGGGTAGTGGGAACTCTATTAAACTGATTTTTAGTCTAAATCAGAGATACTTAGGATGTAACTTTGCTTTGTCCAAGACCAAAACAGAGTTAAGATACCCGAAGTTTCCATAACTCTTTTATATAGTTGTCGCACTAATTGATCCCATGAACACTGCTGTCGCTGTTACCTTGATGCACCGTACTGTTTTATCAGTTATAGCAGTCCTCAGCCTGCTATCACCTGTGAATGCTCAGGTATCACAGTCACCAGGCACTACCAGCCAACCACAACCCATTGACCCCAACGATCCTAATAACCTCCGCCCCATAACCGAAAGTAACAGCCTTTTGAGCATTGCAGGTGGCGATCGCTTAGTAAAAGATGCAGAACAAGCCGTTTCTGCTCAAAACTACACCTTAGCTGCCAAGAAACTGCAAGAAGCACGTCAAGTTTATAATCAGCTATCTAATTTTTATCAAGAGTTAAATTCTAGCTTTTCGGGAATTGACAACAGAGTTTCTGATTCTCAGCGTCAAAAAGCTCTATTAACAGCCCAAAAGCGAGATGAAGCCACCTTTCAGCTAGCATTGGTACATCGGGCACAAAATCAGCCAGAATTAGCTGTACCGTTGTTAGTTCAAATAATTAAGAGTCAAAACCCGACACGAGATTTAGGCAAGAAAGCCTATAAACAGTTGTTTGAGTTGGGTTTTGTTGATTCTCCTTATCCCAGAGAAGGTGGTAATTCATCCTCTTCATCCCCAAAAAAATAAATTAAATTTTTGTTGCCTGTTTTTCCGTACCCACATTTCCATAACCAGTCGCTTGGGAACGCCCCAGTGCTAGGATAGAGCTATCTACCGTAACCAAAACCTGAGCGTTTTCAATAAATACACCTCAGAAGCGCGTGTATCTACAGCCTTGCCAAAGCCTGAAGTTGGCACAGGCATTTGCTCTATATCTGTTAATAATAGAAAAGTAAGTTTTTTCAGGAATTGCGATGATTAGTCCGCAACAGGTTGAGGAAATGATCAAGGCGGGACTGCCAGACGCACAGGTTCAGGTACAAGACTTGACTGGTGGCGGCGACCACTATCAGGTGACAGTAGTTTCATCGCACTTTGCAGGTAAAGGACTAGTGCAACAGCACCAGTTAGTTTATGGTGCGTTGGGTCAAGCTATGTCAACTGAAGCGATTCATGCCTTGGCGGTGAAAACATACACTCCCGAAGCTTGGCAAGCAACAGCAGCTTCGTAAATAAGAGTCAGAAGTTAGGAGTTATGAATTTTGACTCCTCACTTCTCACTCCTCACTGTTGAATCCAACATAGGAAACATAAATACCATGACACCAGAACTCAAAGACAAAATTGATAGCTTGCTACAAGAAAACAAGATTTTAGTTTTCATGAAGGGAAACAAGTTAATGCCCCAATGTGGTTTCTCCAATAACGTTGTGCAGATTCTCAATACCTTGGGAGTTCCCTTTGAGACGGTTGACGTTCTATCAGATCCTGAAATCCGTCAAGGTATTAAAGAATACTCTAGCTGGCCCACAATTCCCCAAGTGTATATCAATGGGGAATTCCTTGGCGGTTCTGATATTTTGATTGAACTGTACCAAAAAGGTGAATTGCAGGAAAAGGTAGAAGTCGCATTAGCTTCTTAAGCTCTCTTTACCCAAAATAAAGGGTATGTTGCTAAATTTTCGCTTCGCAATCAAGGTAATGTGCCGTTTTTAATATCCTTGAAAGGAGAGATACTATTGCTCTCCCCTTTCAAGGTTTTTTTGATCGGTTTGTGACAAAAATAAAACTTACGCATTCACAAAGACAACCAACTGTAAATTACCTCTCGTTACAAGGCTCTGCCTAGGCGGAGCCTCCTGTCAAACAAGTAGGCAGATCCTACTCGATCGCCTTCCCAGGCACAACCTGGGAACGAGGCAGGGTAAGACTTTTAGTGTAACAAGCTGACTCTTCACATAATGGTTGTTGAGCGTAGTCAAAACACTGCCTCATAACCCGTGGCTTTTTACTTATGCAAAAGAAAACAGCTATATATTGGGCTTGATTTCATTGCTAGACAACAATCCCCTCAGTCTAATTGGCAAAACCAATATAGGACTGAGGGGATGCGTTTAATCAATACAATATCTCCAAAATTTAACACCACAACAACCCGTTGACCAATACAGATAATATGCTATAATTATCTGCGGTAATTAACGGTTACTAGCAATGACCAGGTAAATGGTAATTAGTAGTAATCGGGCTGTGGCTGTGGTTGCGGCACTGCAAAGTTTGAGCCATCGTACAAGAAGCGGCTGGCTTCCTCTTCTAGGCGATGAATCAGATAAGGTTCAATGACATTGCTGTGTCGCAGTGCGGCTAGATATCCATCCAAATACATCCGCATATCATCCGTGCGATAACCGCGATTCCATAGCTCGATGAAGGCATCGGTGAGTCTTTGGTAATAGCGGATGGTTTGTGTGTCTTGGAGCATAACTGCTGTATTAATCTCTTTGGAATGAGAATTGTAAATGATTCACGCTAAAAAGTGAAGTGTAATTTCACTTTGGCATAAACTCAAAGTCAACACATCTACTTTGGGTATTACCCTCATAGCAGCTACAAGCTACTTTAATCTTATTCCAGAAAACATCGATTCTAATTAGCTGCTAAGTTATTTTATTGATTTTCACAATCACAGCCCAATTGTATTGATGTTATATTCCTGGATGAGAGTACTAAATTTTTGCGAAAAAATCCACTTTTGCCATCAGGTTTAATCAGGTTGAAAAGCTGTTGTTGTTGTTAGCTGGTTGGGTTATAGATATTTGCGACATTACGCCCATTTCAAAGCAGAATGTTAAGTTAAAAGAACTTTTTATAAGTCTAACAACACTTTCGATAAATTTAATAAAAATTTAATAATATTTCTAATTGCCTATTGGCAAGGCATAAATTAAAGATATTACCACTTATTTTATTAGGAAATGTAAAGTTAATCGCAGTTGAAGTAACAAAGGCTACAAAACCTTAGAGATGGGCTTGTTACTTTGAAAGTCATCGACGCTAAGGGGTCTTGCCACCGTGGGTTCGGTTTGTATAGAAATCATTGAGGGGAATCCCCATTTGAGGTCGTTGTTGGGTTGGCACTTGCAACAACTGGAATACCGCGTGCATCAAGCTGCCAGTATTTATCAAGCCAGGGAAGTATTTTTAAGCCATCAACCAACACTGGTAGTTTTAGATGCAGACCTGCCTGATGGTGATGGCATTGAGTTTTGTCGTTGGTTGCATCGTCAGCAGCAGCCTCTAATCTTAATGCTATCTGCCCGTAATAGTGAAGCTGATATAGTCGCAGGTTTAAAAGCAGGTGCAGATGATTACTTGAGCAAACCTTTTGGGATGCAAGAGTTTTTGGCACGCGTAGAGGCACTGATTCGTCGGAAGCGTACACCTACTGCACCAGCTTATTTGGATTATGGCACTTTGCAAATCGATTTAGTTCAGCGTCGTGTCCGCTTCCAAGGGGAATTCATTGACTTAACGCCCCAGGAATTCAGCTTGCTGTACGTTTTAGCACAAGCTGGAGGAGTACCTCTAAGTAGATCGGAATTGCTGCGTCGTGCTTGGCCTGACGCTATCGATAACCCTCGTACCATTGATACTCACGTTTTATCGCTGCGGAAAAAGGTTGAACTCGATCCCCGGCAACCCAATTTGATTCAAACTATCCGCAATGTTGGATACCGTTTTAACATGGAAATTTTGAATACGAATATTTCACAGTCACAAACAACAAAGTTAGCTAGAGAGAGATTTAATAATCAACGTTCAACACTTACTAGTAGTCAAGTGTGAATGGGGCATTGGGCATTGGGGTGAGGGGGAGTAAGAAAACGATTCCTGATTCCTATCTCATCCAAAATTTAAAATCCAAAATCGTCTTGATTTGCTGCTTGAATCAGGCTTTTTCGTAATTCAATCCAATCTATCTCTGAGGCTGTTTGATTTGCGAATAAATGACCTTGTTGTAGGTGTAATAACCGAGTGCAAAACATCTGGGCTAGTTCCAGTTGGTGATTTACCATCAGAATCGTGGTTTGATGAGTTGGACTCAACTGGGTTAAGACTTGCATTAGATGAGAAGCCGTACCAGGATCGAGGGCAGAGGTTGGCTCATCTAATAATAATATTTTAGGCTGGATGACTAAGGCACGAGCGATCGCTACTAGTTGTCGTTGTCCTGTAGAAAGTTGCACCTCTGTTCGCTCTAACCATTCATTGGGAATGTGCAGTTGGTCTATCCAATGATTGACTCGTTCTTGAATTGTCTGTTTGGGTAAACCACGCAAAACTAAAGGATAAGCCAAGGATTGCCCAACTGTCATCCCTAACAGCTTTGATTCTTGCAATACAAGTACAAGCATGTGCCGTAGCTGGATGACGGGAATTTGGCGATATTCTTGATTTTCTAGATAGAGTTTACCATTGGTGGGTTCAATTAGGCGGTTGATGAGGCGTAATAACGAAGTTTTACCAGCGCCTACTGGCCCTACAATGGCAATGCGATCGCTCTGGAATACCTCTAAGGAAATATCCTGCAATATGGGGTATCCCTGCTGATTGCCGGGAAGTTGGGTTTTCAGCTTCGTAAACAGATTAACTTGCTCTAGCCTGAGTATGGCTTTTGCTGTATTCAACGGGACTGAGGATTGCAGAGAAATAACCTAAGTTAATTGTGTACTAGTTAAGGCTGTAGCGATCGCCCAGCCATCGACTAATAGTAGCAGCAGAGTGAATACTAGTAAAATCAGGTACATCCAGGGCTGTGCTAGAGGGCGAACATCTGTGGTGTCAATGCTCGTGTTTGCTTGGACAATTTGCACCAAACGGGCAAATCCAGCTACACGCATCGGTAGTAAATAAGCTTTCCCATCCTGGCTGAGGAAGTAATAAACTAGCCCTCCTTGACCAGTGGTGCGGGGTTTTAACTCTTTGACTTGTGACCAAGGTAAAGACCAGCCTTTACGAAAAAAGCTCGGCACCCAGGCGGGGTAAGTAACCTGAATTCCCTCGTCATCTACTATTACTTGTTCTGTCAATACAGCGTACAAGGCAATAAAACCGATGCCAATCCCCATCCACAATAATTCTGGAGGTACGGGTGCAGCTGTTACCTGCGATAAAAAGGGTAATGGGACTGTGAGTGCTATGTATAGACTCAGCAACGTTATCCGAATCAAAGGAGACAGACGAAAAATAGAAGTTGAGATATTGGCTGAGTTTGCTGTCACGGCTCAATTACAATGCTTTTCTTCATTGTAGGGTAGGTCTATGTCTTAGCTGGAGTGTTGGAAATAAGATATGCCACTTTAATAATTCGTAATTCGTAATTCGTAATTCGTAATTTGTAATTACGAATTCTTTAGGGTAAATACTTTTGTACTACAATCCAACCAGTAAGGGATACCCAGGCAAATCCGACAAACAGAATAATATTTACGCCGATGTGTAAGGGTCTAGCCCAAGGTCGTCTGATACTAATTTGGGTGGCACTAAAAGCAGATAGTAAAACTAGCGCTACCACTATCAATCCAGCGATTAGGTGTGACGAGTGACCTAAAGAACCAAAGTGCCCGAAAGTGCCAACAATACCGATCGCTAGCAGTAATAAGACTAAACTTACCATGCTGATACCCATTGTATAGTGGAGCGATCGCACCCCTTTATTACCGCCCATAAATGGCGTAATAAAAGGAAATTGTTGCGAAGTTCTCGCCCTAAACATCCAGACGCCGGTGATTGCTAACATTAGATATGCCAGCAGGGACAACCCCATTGACCAGGCGGCTATTTTCCACAACCAAAGAAATGAAGGCAGATTCATAAGAATGATTGTAAATGAGATGAGGGCGACAAGGGAGACAAGGAGAATAACCAATGCCCCATGCCCAATAAATAATAAACAAAAAGGGCTGCTGAATTAGCAACCCTTAAATTTAGATAAAATTGTTTTTTTAATCAACCGATGCTAAACCAAGAATTTGCAAGGGTTTTGTAGTATCTCCGATTTTTGTATTAATTTGCTGCACCATTAGTTTGGTATTAAAAGGGTCTTTTTCATCTGATGAGTCTGCATCAAACTCATTAGTACTGGGTTCTTCGAGCATCAGGCGATCGCACGGAATCTTATCGGATAAAATTGCACTAGCCATCATCCCTGTATGAATCTCCACTTGACCTTTTCGCGGAGCTTCAAAAACTAAACGTTGTCCAGGGAAAACAACCCTTTCAAAATACCAGTTGGGAATATTGGAGATGCGAGCTACCTGTATTTTGCTCGTGGCATTAATGTAGCAGCAGAGAATTTTTCCTGATTGCTCAGGTGGTAGAGGATCTAATATTTGAGCCATAACTGCTGAGGAGCTTTACGCCACAATTTTACATTACACTAGCCAAGCCTAGCACTCACTGATCCCCAGTTGTTGTAACTGCGAATACCAACTGAGTCTTTGTAGATTATTTCTGTCTAAAGATATATTTTCAGTTATGAAAATTTTGTAATTATTCACATCTTTTTCGGAATTATACACTATGAATAAAAGTTTTTGATATTTTTTGCTGGTATAAAAGCTTCAATTCTCTTAAAGCAGATTGTTAGGGAATTGACATAACAACGATCCCCTTACTTTTAGCATAGCGAGGAAGTGAGTTTTGCTGCTTCATTTATCCCAGGATTAATCGGCTGGGATCATCGCTTAATGAATAAACTCGATGTTATGGTAAAGCTATATGAAAAAATGTCTTCATAAAGCTCTCTATACATTCTATGTATGTTTTATGCATAGAAATTTTAACGTTTTCCGCAGTTGCTAACGGCAGCTTCGCGAATACCAATAATCGGCTGAAATGTCAAGCACGATTGTGATAAATAAAACCAAATAAAACAAGTACACACTTTAAGACTGGATGTTTCTCTCGCTTTCTCCACAGATTGGCAAGATGGAAGTTAAAACACAGATGATGGAAAATCGAATTCTTTACGTTCGCCTTCCTTGTAACCCCATCTTTCCTATTGGGGTTGTCTACCTGAGCGATCATGTCCACAAGCAGTTTCCTAATATTGAACAGCGCATCTTTGATTTGGGAACAGTGCCACCTTTAGATTACAGTTCCGCGCTGGATCGCTGTATCGATGAATTTAAACCGACACTACTAGTATTTTCTTGGCGGGATATTCAAATTTATGCCCCAGTTGGTGGACGTGGTGGCAACCCGCTGCAAAACGCTTTTGAATTTTACTACGCCAAGAACCCTCTATTGAAACTACGCGGCGGATTGGGCGGTTTGCGAATCTTCATCGCTTACTATGTAGAACTGTGGCAAAACCAGAGCTTAATCAAACGCGGCTTGAAACGTGCCCAAAAATATAATTCTGATGCTCGTGTAGTTGTCGGTGGTGGTGCAGTCAGTGTATTTTACGAGCAATTAGGTAAAAGCTTACCCCAAGGGACAATTATTTCTGTGGGTGAAGGCGAAACCCTGCTGGAAAAACTTTTAAGTGGCAAAGATTTTCGAGATGAACGCTGTTACGTTGCCGGAGAAACTCAACCACGTCAACGGCTAATTCACGAACAACCCACCCCAATAGAAAAAACAGCTTGTAATTACGACTATATCGAAAGCATCTGGCCGGAATTTAATTATTACCTGCAAGAGCAAGACTTTTATATAGGTGTACAAACTAAACGTGGTTGTCCTCACAACTGTTGTTATTGCGTCTACACCGTCGTCGAAGGCAAACAAGTACGCATCAACCCAGCAGATGAAGTAGTTGCTGAGATGCGCCAATTATACGATCGCGGCATTCGCAACTTCTGGTTTACCGATGCCCAATTCATCCCCGCGAAAAAATTTATCGCCGATGCTGTAGAACTATTGCAAAAAATCGTCGATTCTGGTATGACAGATATCCACTGGGCAGCATACATCAGAGCCGACAATTTGACACCCGAATTGTGTGAGTTGATGGCGAAAACCGGGATGAACTACTTTGAAATCGGCATTACCAGCGGTTCTCAAGAACTTGTGCGAAAAATGCGGATGGGTTATAACTTGCGAACCGTCTTGCAAAACTGCCGTGACTTAAAAGCTGCTGGTTTCAACGACTTAGTTTCCGTCAACTACTCCTTTAACGTGATTGACGAACGTCCCGAAACCATCCGCCAAACCATCGCTTACCACCGCGAACTAGAACGGATTTTTGGTGCTGATAAAGTCGAACCTGCTATCTTCTTTATTGGACTACAACCCCATACCCATTTAGAAGAATACGCTTTCAAAGAAGGCATCCTCAAACCAGGATACGATCCAATGAGCTTGATGCCGTGGACAGCCAAAAAACTTCTCTGGAATCCCGAACCCCTTGGTTCCTTCTTCGGCGAAGTCTGCTTGCAAGCTTGGCAACAAAACCCCAACGACTTCGGGCGCGAAGTCATGAAAATCTTAGAAGAAAAACTGGGTTGTGCTGACTTAGAAGCAGCGCTGACAGCACCATTAGAGACGAAAGAAAAACAGTTAGCAGGTGTATCCTAGAAAACACTAAAATGTGAAGAAATTCAGAATTCTGAATTTCTCCCTCTATCTTCCTCAGTGCCTCTGCGGTTATTTTTACCAAATCCCATGTTAGAAGGTTCAATTCTACAACAGCTGGAAGCAGCTCATCGCCATACCACCAGGCCAATTCGATTCGGTGTTTACTACAAAAATACCTTAGTTGCCCTGTGCCACGCTTTAGAAGACCATATTTTAACCGATGACGGTACACCCTTAGTCATCGCAGCCTTCCAACAAGGTAAATGGTATCTACAAGAAGCCGGGCGATATGCAGACATCGCCCAATGTAGTTGCCAAATTGCCATCATGGCAGCTGCTGAATCTGGCTTTGCTGAACATCCTACCAGCCAGCTACCCAATGTAGACTTAGTAGGATTAGATGCAGACGATCCAGTGGCGCAAGAGTGGCACTTAATTATTTTATCGCCCAAATACACAGCAATGGTAATTTGTCAAGAATTATCAGACGCTGATTATGGCAGTGCTGGAGTACCGACATCAGACTTAGAGCGCAAATTCTATGGTTTGTGGACATTTGAGCCAGAGTTAGTGCGAGAGACAGCAGAAATAGCGATCGCTCACATCAAAAAATACAACCCAGAACTGGCAGAAAAACTCACAGCCGATAAAGAACAAATTGTACCGTCAATTGATAGATCCCAAAATTTAGGTGCAGTTGTCTCCCGTGTAGTAGATTATCTCCAGACTGGACAAGATAATTTATCCATCCCCACAGCCCTTCAGAAACAAACCCTAGATCGCAACTTGGTTTCTAACGAAATCCAAGCCTTTTTGCGAATGGCGCAACTGATGGATATGGCTGATGTCAACAATCCAATGGCGGCTGCGGAAATAGTAGTTCTTGCTGAAGCGATCGCCCAGCTTTTGGATCTTCCCGCATGGCAGATTAAGAGGTTGCGGCTAGCGGCTTTGTTACATCGCATAGATCCATTACAAAAAGCAGAAAGCGTACTCACAGGCGGTATATCCACACGCTACCAAGAAGATGCTCCCAGTTCTCCCTTAACTTGTCCCTTAGTAGCAGGGGCGCAAGTATTGCGAACTATGCCAAGATTACGAGCAGTTGCCCAAATTATCACTCACCAAAGCGAGTGGTGGAATGGCACAGGGGAACCAGCAGGTTTAGCTGGAGATGAAATTCCCTTAGAGTCGAGAATTTTGGCATTATTAGCAGACTTTCAGTGGCGACTCAATCAGCGAAAATCGTCAAATCAAAGCCGGGAACAGATATTTACTCAAGCTTTAGACGAGTGCAGACAGCAACAATCTACCCGTTTTGACCCTAAACTTGTAGATACCCTAGCTTTATTAGTAATGGGTTTACAACAGGGACTTGACTTACCCTTGATGACACCCAAATTCAGCGCCGGCATCTGGATACTTGATTCCCAATGGGATAGCCACAGCAAGATCAGTGAAGAAATTGGTAGTTACTTTACATGAATATTGAAGCCATTAGATTAGGAAAACTCAAACAACTTCCAGGGGCAAATTTAGAAGACGAGGAACTCTCCCGACTGGATTTAAGCCGGATTAATCTTGCTGGCGCTACCCTTGTCGGCACTAATTTTGCTGGTTCTAAACTCGAAGGTGGACATTTGGAGGGGGCAAATTTGATGGGAGCCAACCTCCAAGAAACTGACTTACGGGCGAACCTGATGGGAGCAAACTTGATGCAAGCAGATTTAACAGGCGCTGACTTGCGAGGTAGTAATTTGCGTGGTGCTAACTTAATGGGAGCGAGGCTCAGTGATGTGTCATTGGTGGGTGCTTTCTTGAGCGGTGCCAATTTGATGAATGTGAATTTGCAAGGCGTTGATTTGCGCGGTGCTGACTTGCGCGGTACAAACCTGACTGGGACAAATCTCAAAGGTGCAGACTTGAGTCGCGCCGATTTGCAAGGGGCTTTGTTGAGTGAAGCAAACCTGGAAGAAGCTGACTTGCGGGGGGCGAATTTAGCAGGGGCGAATTTGACAGGAGCGAATTTACTCTGTGCAGAGTTAGAAGGTGCAAATTTGAGCGGTGTTAATTTGAATAAAGCGTGTTTGGTGGGGACAGTGGTTGAGACGCTTGCGTAAAGATTGCACCAAAAAGCCCAGTATACTTGGCTATTGTTAAAATTTTTGCAGATGAAGCAGGTGAAAATTTGTGAGCCTAAAAGAAGTTATCAGACTAGCAAAGCAGCTTTCAACTGTGGACAAAGTACGTTTGATCCAGCAAATTGCTCCTGATATAGAACGCGAGTTAACAGATAAACTCTCTAACTTTCCCCGACAATCCTTATGGGGACTCTGTGCTGATTTAGGAAACGCACCTTCCACAGAGGAAATTGATGTAGCCCGTAGTGAAGAATGGGCTAACTTTCCACGGGAGGATATTTGATGCTGCGTGCTGTAGCTGACACTCACGCAGTCATTTGGTATATTTTTGGCGATTCACGATTATCAACAACTGCCCAAAATACTATAGCCCAAATAGCATCTTCTGGAAATCAAGTTGCTTTCTCCTCCATTACGCTAGCCGAAATTGTCTACTTGAGTGAGAAAGGGCGTATTTCTCCACTAACACTTGAACGCCTGCTTGCATCTGTTGACACAAGTGATGCTGTACTGCTAGAAGTTTCTTTTAATAGGCACATAGCTGAAGCTTTGCGCTTAGTGAATCGCTCATACCAATTCTGTATGAAGATGCGCCAAACTACGTCAAACTTATAGATGGGTGCATTTAGTAATTTTGTTATGAGTCGTCCATTCCAAATCGAGATTTCAGAAAGCCTTGAAGAATTGGAAAAAGCTCTCAGACATGCCACAGGGGCAAGCAGCAAGGAAAGATTGCAAATGCTCTATTGGCTCAAAAGTGGTCAAGTAAATAGCAGGCGATGCCTACGGCGGTAAACTACGCTGGCAGAACGTTTAGGGCGTGATGAAGCAACCATAACTCGTTGGGTGAGAAAGTATAAAGATGAAGGACGAAGGGGTTTGCTTGAAGTCAAACATGCACCCGGAAAAGTTCCGAGTATCAGTGGTTCAGACTTAGAACGCTTGAAAAAGCGGTTGCATGAGCCATCTGGGTTTAAAAGCTATGGTCAAATTCAACAATGGCTCAAGAGCGAATTAGGACTTTCACTTGCCTACAAAACAGTGTATGAAATTGTTCGCAAGCGTTTGGGTGCGAAGTTGAAAGTGCCTCGTCCTCAAAGCACCAAACAACACCCAGAAAGCCTATCTCACTTTAAAAAAAACTTCCTTTAGCATTCAAATTCTTGCAGGAGGAGTTTGGAGATGGGAAACGATTGAGGTACTTGTGTCAGGATGAAACACGTTTAGGATTAAAGACAATTGCAGGACGTTTAATTACAGCTAGAGGAGTAAAACCTGTAGGTTTAAGCCAATGGCAGCGTGAAAATTTTTATTTATACGGAGTTGTAGAACCCCTAAATGGATACAGCTTTTTCTATGAGTTCCCCTACCTCAATGGTGATTGTTTTCAAAACTTTTTAGAGTTGCTGTCTGTTGACCTTGGTGATGATATCGCGGTTATCCAGTTCGACCAAGGAGCTTTTCACAAAGCGAAGGCTCTCGATTATCCAGATAACATTATCCCTATTTTTCAACCTCCTCACTCTCCCGAACTCAACCCAATTGAGCGTTTTTGGGAATTTCTCAAATCTAAACTCCAATGGGAAAATTGTAAAAACCTCACACAACTACAGCACAAGTTAACTGATGTCCTCAAAGAAATTACACCTGAAATAATTGCCTCTCTCACTTCTTACGACTTTATCCTTGAAGCCTTATTTAGCGCAGCTTCATAAAGAATTGGTATCACAAGTACCAGATTTACCCGATCGCATTATTGCTGCTACAGCCTTATATCTAGGAGTACCAGTGATTAGTCGAGATAGCAAAATTCAACTATCTAGTGTTAATACCATTTGGTGACATTCGTACTTGCGATTTATGAGCAGTTAAATCGTTAATATACTTTCGTTGTCTTATTGGGGCATTTTACTACACCGTTTATGTATTCTGGTTGAGAGGGTGGGGCAAAACTTTCAACGCTTTTACAAACAATACTTAGCGTTTTCAGTTGTTTATCTCCAGTAATGGGAACAGCAAAGACTGCTCCAACATAGGACTTAAGCTCAAAGCCCCACTTTCCATTACAATAGTCTTGAACGGCATAGCTATAAACAGCATCAATAGTTGTCTTAGAGAGAACGTCAGCATTTATCTCAGTATAGTAACCATAACAAATTTGTGTTCCGAAAATTGGTGGAAAGTAACCAGAATTAGTTCCTCGTTCATCAGGAGGTTTAAAAAAGGTTTTGTGTTTGGAGAAGTAGCTCTGTTGCTCCTGAATCTTATATACAAGATGCTTTTCTGCTTCTTTCTCAAGTTTTGATATCTTTTCATCCATTGCCTTATTTTCGTCTTTATTCTCACAGCCAGCCAAAAGGAAGCTTAGTGAAATAATTAGTACTAAAAAATAAGCTGATACGATTAATATTTTTATTTTCATATATGACGCGATCGCTCATCGCTCAGTCCTTCCCCGTATCCCCAAAGCTAGTACACTCATTAACAACACTCCCATCACTCCTTGTAGGGGATTATTATTCACACCAGTTACCCAATCAGGAACTTGGCCAGAATATTTCACTAATTTACCCACATTAATAATGTAGTAACCCCAAACTAAACCACCATGTAAACCAATTGGAAAACCCAAGCGTCCTCTCCGCCAACGCTTTCCCCATACTTGCGTTAATCCCAGCAGTACTAAAGCTGGAAATTGTGGCAGTGTATGAATAATTGCCTCCAAGGGTTTAATAAAGTGCAATGTAGCAAAGGCAGTTGCATCTGTCCACAGTGCCACACGCAGACTGTAATCTCGTTGTAATTCATCTAGCAACCAGCCTCGGAATAACAATTCCTCAGCAAATCCAACACCTAAGCCAACAAGTAAACCCTCTAAAATAACTTTCACCAAAAAAATTTTCGGTTGTTCCCACACCAACCAACCCAACAAACTTTCTACCCCAAAAAGTATCAGAATATTAATTATCCCCAGAGCCAAGCCACGCAATAAATCCACACCGTTTTGCCGCGTGAATTCTAAGCCATAATGCCGCAGAATTTGGGGCTGTTGGTAGACATATTTACCCCATAGTCTCAGGAGAAAAATAAATACTGCATATAACAAGACCAATGTCAATATACTTTCTAAGTTTGAATCATGCACTAGTAAGTATATTGGTGTAGCCAATGGCAACCATAGCAACAATAAAGTCAAAATAAAAGCACCCAGCCTAATAGGGGCAGGGCGTTCAGCTAAACGGACAAGGTTTTCTTTCATACTAAATAAGTCAAAATAATTCGTAATCCATAATTACAATCAGTCTTAGCTCTGGACTTTCCACTATCTTGTTGTCCACTAAATTAGAAATTCAGTGCAGGTTACTGTACTCTGTTTTAATTACGAATTACGAATTACGAATTATTTGACTATTCATCAGGTTCAATCGTGCTACTTAAACCGTGACTTATCAATGTTTCGCAATAAAACTCAGCGTGTTCCAGGGCGCAAGTAATGACTAAAGCTAGCCCGTTAGTATGGGCTTCCATCATGATGCTCACAGCTTGGGGTTGGGTAAGGCTTGGTACAGTGGCTATTAGTGACTGTACAACATGCTCCATAGAGTTGTAGTCATCGTTATGGAGCAAAACGCGATACCGAGGCGCGAGCTTGCGGGTTGTGGAAGGCTTTTGAATAGTTTCAACTGACACGGCTCTTTGCTCTTTTCTCGTTACTTCACTACAACAAAGTCTCTGTTTTGCGATCGCTCAACAGTTATTTACCTATTCTATAGTATTTCTGCTCAGATACTATGCGAGGAAAACCCTTTGCTGGCAGGGATTGGTTGTATTAGTTTTGCGTAGCCACTTGATAAGGCACACGTCTAAGACATGGCTGCCGTAAGAGTGCTACCCTAATCTTACAGAAGCTTTTCTTAAACGTAGCGCATTTTCACTTTTAAGATTAAAGAAGTTGCAAGCAAAACAATCCTTGCCCCTGCCCAAGATGGAAATGAGCCTAGATTTTCTTCAAACGGGACAAATTGTGTCTCTAGAGTATGGCGACAGGAACCTGTATGCAGAAGTCATTCAATTTGTAGTTTCCCGCCAGTTGTGCTGGGTGCGTCCTTTATTAATGGTTACTTTTATAGAAGAATCACCTCTAATTACCGATTTGCGAGACGCATCTGACTTACTTTGGCCTGCCAATTTATTTCGCCCAGCATTAGACACAGAAGTAATTACTTTCTTGAGCCAACTTTTAGCGAAAGAACCAAAAACTGAACCTGATTCAGTCGCAAAGCAACAACTCAATCAGTTTATTCACCAACTTTGGCAAGCATATCAAGAGGGGTTGGGCATTGGGGATTAGACAACATAGAGACTTCTTGAATAATTCTTCCTTGTCCCTCTTGTCTTCCCAGTCCCCAGCGATGCACTGAGTTTCGACACAACGACTGCGCTCAGTGCATCGCTGCGCGGAAATCGAGCGAAGTCGAGATTCAACTACCGCTGCTGGTTGGCGCACTCTCTCCAAGAGTTGTGTCCCTAATTCCCAGTCTCTTTCTCAACTGTAGCGAATACCAGCATTTTTCATGCGTTGAAGACTGTGAAATTCGATTGCTGCATCCTTCGCACCAGAAATTTTTTCGTACCTTCGTAAAGTGGATAATTGTGATTAGCAGCATCGTCAATCGCCTCATGCATCACCTGAAGGATGTGACGAGAAGTGTAGTTTATCTGGCTCGCCAGTAGCCATATTGATGATATCAACTCCCTTAGCAACGAGTTCATTCCGCTTGTGGACAAATTCAGCAAACAGATTGGGAGGAATTGTTTTAGGCATTTAGCGAACTGTATGAAGATTGACTACGAATACGCAATGTAGATGTTCCATAGCACAGTTTACGCCACCTTAACTATTTAAATAATCAACCTCATAGAAAAAGACTAGCAATCATATCGCCCTTGTATCTCCCTGCTAAATTTAATTACGAATTACGTTAGGGAGTCCTCGTATTCTTGAGAAGCAAGCTACACACAACTCCTGTCTGCCACAAGCTGCGCGTTTGCGTAGCATCCCGCAGGGAACGTAGAGAGCGTCTAAAATCCCAGACTAGGAACCAACTGGATTCGTCCAGCATCCATCTCTGCCATTAATAATTCTAGGGCTTCGTAATCAACATCAGAAATGTAACCCAGTTCTGTCAGTTCTGAGTTGATTTCATTCTCTATCTCAGGAGTTAGTTTTTTAATGTCAAGAGCTTTTTCTACCAATTTACGAATAGCGTACTGAGTTCTCATAAGTAATAACCCAACTGTAATATGACACTAATCATCCCAGATCAGCCTCAGTATAAAGAGTGATCCAAATACTAACTTAGTAGTGATATATATCACAATTTAATTAGTTAGATAGATAATTCACTATGACTTTGCCGTATGCCATCAGCAACGCTAAAGTGCGAGATTTAACCTAACGTTAAGACTTGGCTAAATTAGCTTTAGTTATAGACTAAGCAAGCTTTCTCAGCATAGTTACTGATAATTTGTCTGCTCTATGGCCGTCTATAGTTGATTGTTTTTGAAGTGACATAAAAAAAAAGTATATATAAACACATTTTAACCTGGAATTATAACAATCTTTAAACAGACATACTAAAGCAATAAAGATTCAGCAAAGAGAGCTAAGACGTATGGTCGATGCAACAAAATAGAGTTTATGTTCAAATAATCCTTAGCTTGACGCTTCAAAATTCTTAATAGGATGTAACTATGCAGGCAGTGCTTAACTATCCCAAAATTGCAGTTATTCGCCCCCAAGGGTGCTTAAATGCTGCAAACGCTCTGGAATTTGAACGAGATATGGCTACAGCGTTGGCGCAAAATGGTATTTCCACCTTGGTAGTAGACCTCGCAGCAGTAGAATCGTTAGACAGCGCGGGGTTGATGGCATTGTTATCTACACACAAGCTGGCTCTTACTTTAGGAAGAAGTTGCCAACTTAGCGCTGTTGCCCCACAAATTAGAATGATTTTTGAACTGACGCAACTCGATAGGGTATTTGAAATATTAGACGCTGAAGCCAAATTGGCCCAAACATAACTTTATGTAAAAGCATAAAGGTTGAGGCAATAAGTGGACTTTATGTAAAGGAGTTGTAAGTTGCAACGATAAAATCTGTTAGAAGACCTAATTCAATGCTAATGTTGGGTTTAGGTAGCTGTAATTAAGGTAGCTAGAAGATAGCACAGTGGTTGTTGCAGTTGAAAAATTAATAACGTCGGATATTTTAAAGCCAGCACGTTACCTGGGTAACGAGCTGTTAGCAGTACACAAACCTTGGGATACGGCAGGAATACGTTGGGTTTTAACCTACCCAGAAGTATATGAAGTCGGTGCATCTAATTTAGGGCACATCATCCTTTATAACGTCTTGAATGTCCAACCGCGTCAATTGTGCGATCGCGCCTACCTCCCAGGAAAAGACCTGGCAGCCAAACTACGCGAAACTAATACGCCATTGTTTGCGGTAGAGTCAAAGCGACCTCTGATAGAATTTGACATTTTAGGCTTTAGCCTCAGTTACGAACTGGGTGCAACTAATATCCTCGAAATGTTGGATTTGGCAGGAATTCCCTTGACGTGGCGAGAGAGGCAGGGAAGCAAAGGAGCAGAGGAGCAGGGAGGCAGAGAATCTACCGATACCCAGTCAGCCTTTCCGTTGATTTTCGCTGGCGGGCAAACAGCGACATCAAATCCTGAGCCTTATGCTGACTTCTTCGACTTTATCGCCCTTGGAGATGGAGAAGAACTGCTGCCAGAAATTGGTTTGGTATTAGAAGAAGGCAAACAAGCAGGATTAAGTCGGGAAAATCTGTTACTGGATTTGGCACAGATACCAGGCGTATATGTGCCTCAGTTTTACGATATGGCAGAGGATGGCTCAGTTCACCCTCTGCGCCCAGACGTACCAAAACGAATTCTGCGACGGGTTGCAACTCCCATACCAGCATATTCTATTGGTTTGGTTCCCTACGTAGAAACAGTGCATGACCGCTTGACCATTGAGATTCGGCGTGGTTGCACTCGTGGCTGTCGCTTCTGTCAACCAGGAATGCTGACTCGACCAGCACGGGATGTAGAACCCGATCGGGTTGTAGAAGCAATTGAACAGGGTATGCGGGCAACTGGTTACAATGAGTTTTCCTTACTATCTCTGAGTTGTTCTGATTATTTGTCCCTACCAGCAGTGGGGATGGAAATCAAAAATCGCTTAAAACATGAAAATATTTCTCTGACTCTACCAAGCCAACGGGTAGACAGATTTGATGAGAATATTGCCAACATCCTTGGAGGTACGCGCCAAGGTGGACTGACTTTTGCTCCAGAAGCTGGTACTCAGCGGATGCGAGACATTGTGAATAAGGGATTGACAAATGAAGAATTGTTGCGGGGGGTGAAAACCGCTTGGGAGCAAGGCTGGGATAAAATCAAGTTGTATTTTATGATTGGCTTGCCAGGTGAAACCGATGCTGATGTTTTGGGCATTGCCGAAACAGTAAGCTGGTTACAGCGAGAATGTCGGGGTAAGGGCAGAAAACCCCTAAACTTTAACCTGACAATTTCTAACTTTACGCCCAAGCCCCATACACCATTCCAGTGGCACTCAGTTTCTACCGCTGAATTTAAACGCAAACAAAACCTGTTGCGGCAAGAATTCCGCCGAATCAAGGCAGTGAAGGTAAATTTTACCGATGTCCGCATTTCGGCAATGGAAGATTTTGTGGGACGAGGCGATCGCAATTTGAGCAAAGTAGTCCGCCTTGCCTGGGAATTGGGTGCTGGTATGGATTCTTGGTATGAAAATTTAGATCGAGCTTTTGGTGCTTGGGGATCTGCGATCGCCCAAGCCGATTTAGATTGGAAATACCGCCAAGTAGAAAATGGCGAATGGAATTTGTTTCACGCAGAAGCGCCCAAGGGCAAAGAAGATGGAGAAAATACCCAACTCCTAACTCCTAACTCCTCACTTATTGCTCCCCACTCCCTCGATATTCCCCTACCTTGGGATCATATTGATACCGGGATTGATAAAAAGTGGCTCAAAGAAGACTTGCAACGCGCTCTAGAAGCTGCAATTGTACCCGACTGCTCTTTTGAAGGTTGTTCTCATTGTGGCGTCTGTGGTACTGATTTTGGGCATAACGTGGTGATTGAATCACCTGCTATCCCAAAATTCGCAGGCGAGTTTGTTCCCAACACAACTAAGGCGCAAAGACTGCGAGTTTGGTTTGGCAAACAAGGTAATATGGCTTTGATGAGCCATCTAGATTTAATCCGTCTGTTTGACCGAATTGTGCGGCGAGCAAGCTTACCAATTGCCTTTACTGGTGGGTTTCACCCAATGCCACGCATTTCTCTAGCAACTGCTTTGGCTCTAGGAGCTACTAGCAGCGGTGAAATTGCAGATTTTGAGTTAACTGTGCCAGTGGAAGTTGATACTTTCTTCAGAAAGTTGGCTCGTGAAATGCCCACAGACATACCTATATATAATGTGGAACAGATAGATTTAAAAGCTAGTGCCGCTACCCAACTGCTAGAGACCGCAGAGTATTTAATTACTGTAGCAGCACTTGCAGAAACAACACCCATACAATGGCAAAACTGGATTGATACAATCAAAGCAAAAGAGGAACTTTGGTACGAGCAAATAACTAAATCAGGTAAAAGCCAGTTAATAAATCTGCGCGATCGCTTATTTGAACTGGAATTAGTGGAAACCCAGAAAAGCGTTGCAGAATCTATGTCATCTGTAATCCGTTATCTAGGTAGCTATCGCCAGGATGGTTTGGTGTTGCGTCCCGAACAAATCCTGTTTATGCTAGAGACAGTGGCTGGTGTAGAATTTGAACTCCTGCACATCCACCGCAATCGGCTAATTTTAGGGGTATAATCCCTGTAGGGCAACTTGCTAGTAGTTGTCCTAAGATGGCAGCTCACAGGAATTGATTTTTAGCAAGGTTGCGTTAGAATAGGGTGAAGAGAAATTTTCTGGCGCTGCATTGAATTAGCTGGTTCACTACCCTGATATTCAGGGGGCGAAAGCAAAGATATTAGAGTGCAACTTCTAGGATTTTATCCTAGACAAACAAAAAGCAGATTAAAGAATGCACACTCTCTCTATAGCTACCTTGTGAATCAGTAACTAACAGCAGGCTCAGTTAGCTTCTCTAAATCCATGCTTTTAAACAACTGCTGAATGTCTAATCCAGGTAGTGCCCAAGAGCTAGTGCATTACTTTTTTAGAGTTAAAGCAACTGCTGTCGGTTATGCCGACTTGTTGTAGACGTTCACGAGACGCGCAAAGTGCTGTTTGTCTTAGGCTAGAGCGGCTCAAGGCAGTTTAGCAACTGGCGCAGCTGAGTATAACCCTAAGATAAATCCAGGGAATGGAAAATAGAAATAGTTTCTTTTTCTTAACGAATTCAGTAGGTTACTCTCAAATAAAGCATCCTGAGTTAAAATGCTCACTCAGGATTTAGAACTTTCAACTCAGAACTCTCAAGATTTGAGGGTATTGCATCACAAATCAACCACGGACGGTTGATTTAATTGCTTAAACGATATGCAGCAGTTCTGAAATAATCAGCCGTAAAAACGCTCTTAAGAGCGCCAATAGCTATTTAACTTAGAAGCTCAGATTTGCGATTTTTATTATCAGTAGCGCCTTTTGAGGGTTGCGAGGGCAGCGAAAGTATAATATCAGACCGAGAAAACACTAGTAATTAAAACTGAGGCGGAGACGCAGGTAGTTTTGAATTATTAAGTAACTAACCGGACTTGATACAACAAACCTCAAACCTGTAAGTGCTGCCAATTTTTGAGGAAATTGAATGCCGAAACAAATTATCATTGCGGAGCAGCACCAAATTGCTGCGGTTTTTTCTGAAGATCAAATACAAGAACTCGTTGTTGCTACGGGTCATCATCAAATAGGTGATATCTACTTAGGAGTAGTAGAAAACGTATTGCCTGGGATAGATGCAGCTTTTGTCAATATTGGCGACCCAGAGCGCAACGGTTTTATTCACGTCACCGACTTGGGGCCATTAAAGCTGAAGCGTACCGCGGCAGCAATTACAGAACTACTTGCACCACAACAGAAAGTTTTGGTGCAAGTAATGAAAGAGCCAACGGGGACAAAAGGACCCAGGCTCACGGGTAATATCACCTTACCTGGACGCTATGTAGTACTGATGCCTTATGGTCGAGGCGTAAATTTATCCCGACGGATAAAAAGTGAAAGTGAGCGTAACCGCTTACGAGCGCTGGCGATTTTGGTTAAGCCGGCGGGAATGGGTTTGCTTGTGCGTACAGAAGCAGAAGGCAAACCCGAAGAAGCGATTATGGAAGACTTGGAGTTACTGCAAAAGCAATGGGAGGCCATTCAGCAGGAAGCCCATTCTACCCGTGCTCCAGCACTGCTCAACCGAGACGATGACTTTATCCAGCGCGTATTGCGGGATATGTACGGCGCGGATGTCAATCGAATTGTCGTCGATTCTAGTACTGGTTTGAAGCGCGTCAAACAGTACTTGCAGAATTGGAGTGGCGGTCAAACACCGCAGGGATTGTTGATTGACCATCATCGCGATCGCTCCCCAATTTTAGAGTACTTCCGCATCACTGCTGCGATTCGAGAAGCCCTGAAACCAAGGGTAGACCTACCTTCTGGCGGTTACATTATCATTGAGCCAACGGAGGCATTAACCGTAATTGATGTTAACTCAGGTTCCTTCACGCGATCGGCAACAGCTAGAGAAACAGTTTTGTGGACAAACTGCGAAGCAGCAACAGAAATCGCTCGCCAGTTGCGTCTGCGAAATATCGCTGGGGTGATCGTTGTTGATTTTATCGATATGGAATCGCGACGCGACCAACTACAAGTTCTCGAACACTTTAATAAAGCACTCAAAGCAGACAAAGCTCGTCCCCAGATTGCCCAACTTACCGAACTGGGTTTAGTAGAACTGACCCGCAAACGTCAGGGTCAAAATATTTATGAATTGTTTGGTGAAACTTGTCCCACCTGTGGCGGTTTAGGACATACCGTGCGTCTGCCTGGAGAAATCGAAAACCGATTGCCAATACCGGCAGAGACACCAGAGCGCGAACGTTTTGTATCCTTGCCTCACCGAGAACCACGTCAGCCATCTGCCCGCATCCCGGAACCACGAGAGACATACGATGGATTTGGGGAAGCATTTGACGGCGACTCGGAATTGAGCAACCTAAATCTGATCAATCATCCTAGTTATCAAGAACTTAATGATAAGCGCCGTACCCGGACTCGCCGCAGTCGAATTGGTGTCAATGGGTTAAACGGGAAAGATGAAGCTCGAATTGTTCCCAATCCCCTGGCTTTTGTTAACGAGCCAGATTTAGACCTGGATGTAGAACCAGAACTAGGAGTTGCACCAGAAATTCCCTCGCCCACCCTTGGCAAACCAGGCTGGAGTGAAAGAGTAGAGCGCACTAAAATTATCAAGGCAGAACCAGTTAAGCCAGTGGTAGAACCACCGGAGATTAGAACTGTAGAAATGAGCCTTCAAGAACAGGATATATTTGCCTTGATGGGAATATCTCCCTTGGTGAAGTTAGAGCAAGAGGTTAAAAATACCAAGTCTGTGATTATTAATGTGATTCAGCCCGGTCAACAGCCAACGACCCCAATTGAATCAACCTCAGAATCACCTATTGTCCAAAAAGCAACACCTGAAATAATCACTATTGCCCAAAAGGCAACACCTGAAATAACTGCAAGCAAAATACCGACACCAAAAGTTATTGAGCCAGAACAAAAATCTTCGATCGAAGAGACAACTGAACCATCGGAGTTGACTGTGAATCCTTCGGGACGCTTGTCTGCGAAAGCCGCTGCCGCGAATGAGATCGCAGATGAAAATGAAGCTAATAGCAGCGCCACTGCCAGCCGTCGCCGCCGTCGCCGTTCCTCAGCGATCGAGGATAATTAATTTGCTTTATGGTAGAAATATTGCCAACGCCTTTGGAACAATCCACTTGGTTGGAGTTTTCTACCTTGTTAGGGATTCCAGGGTTGGTTGCAGGTGTTGATGAAGTAGGGCGAGGCGCTCTATTTGGCCCTGTGGTGGCGGCAGCAGTGCTCCTACCAGATCGCGCTTTGCCAATACTGATGGCAGCTAAAATCAAAGACAGTAAAAAGTTGTCTAGTTCTCGGAGAACTCAGCTAGCGCAGCAAATTTGTGCGCTGGCTATAGATTGGAAAATTGGGTTTGCTTCTACTGCCGAAATTGACAAGATAAATATTTTGCAAGCGACGTTGTTAGCAATGAAGCGGGCTGTGCTGAAGTTAAAGGTACAGCCTGCACTTTGCTTGATTGACGGCAATCAGTCAATCAAAGATTTGCTATTGCCGCAACAAACAATAGTTAAAGGAGATGAGCGATCGCTCGCTATTGCCTCTGCTAGTATTGTCGCTAAGGTTTGGCGTGACGATTTGATAATGCGTCTAGCATTAAAATACCCTATGTACAACCTGGAGTGTAACAAGGGTTATGGTAGCCAGCGGCATTTGCTGGCTTTGCAACAATATGGGCCGTCGCCTCTGCATCGTCAGTCTTTTCGTCCTTGCCAAATCAAAGGTCTGAGTGTTGAGTGATTGAAGAAGAATACAGAATTCAGAATCAATTAGTTTAGTAGGGGATACGCTGCGGGAAGCAAGCTACAGACCTTCCATTAATTACAGAATTCAATTTTGAATTCTGGCTTCTGCATTCTGTTTGTTAAAAAATTACTCAGCATTCAGGATTGGTAATTCAGTACTATCACTGTCAAGTCCTCTATCTTTGGTTTGTGATATCACCCAGTAGCGATAATCTGCCAAAAGTTGATTTAATAACCGTTGCTTGACTGACAACAGTACGCTTTTGAGCAAACCATTGCCAGTAGTTTCTAAAATCGGCTTAGGAGTAAAAGAAAATGGCGGTGGGAAATCCACCACCACTTCTAAATCAGCTTTTCCTTGCAGGCGAGTGCCAGTGCTAAACTCTTTGGGAGACAAATAGCCTTCTAAATTGAGAGCAAAGCGCTGGTTAATATACTCGAAACCTAAAATTTCACAGTTTAGCGATCGCAAATAAATTATTCCATTTGATTCTGCCCAGACTCTCATGTCTACAGTAGGCTGAATACTGAATGACATAAAAGTTAGCGGACGCATTTTCAAGCGAAATACTTCTTCAGAAAGCTGCTGAATCCGACTATTGTCAACCAAAGCCTTAACCAGGCGTTGAGGCTGACGCAAGTAGTGCTGAATGGGAATAGGCTGCTCTGGAACAGCGATTTCAACCGATTGGGAGGCAGTAAACCGGGTAGCCATGAGCTAATAAAAATATCTGTTTCTTAATTTTAATATTTTTTAACAACTTAGTTCTGATTATTAGAAAAGTACAAAATTTATTGACTATAAAAATGATTATTGCTTATCAGCTATACATCATTAGCAAAAAATTGGTACGCTCATTCTATCTTTAGTTCAGGAAATATAGATTAGGATTTAAGTCTTGACATAAAATCAAGGATATGCTTATTTGTCTGGATAGAAACCAATATAATTGCTCTTAAATCTTCATAGGGATTTAGCAAAAAACTGCTAGAAAATCTATCTTATCTACTACAAGACTCATTTCCATCACTTGTTTTCTTGGATACATATTTCGTTCTATGCGTTTAGTGCGTAAATTTTAAAAATAACAGTGTTTAGTAGAGTAGGTGTTGAATATATTTTCCAAACCAAAATATCATAATCTCTGTTTCTGCATTTAACTCACAACTTGGTATAAAAGCATGACTTTATCGATCGCACATTTAGGGCCTCCCGGCACTTACACAGAGCAAGCAGCTGTTTTTTATGTCAACTGGCTAACTAAAAGTACGGGAGTTGAAGCTAGGTTATGCCCCTATCCCACCATCCCCCAATCACTGTACGCCGTTGCTGATGGTCAAGCTCATTTGGCTGTTGTGCCAGTAGAAAATTCTATTGAAGGAAGTGTGACTACAACAATGGATACACTATGGCAGTTGGACAATTTACGAATTCAGTTGGCTTTGGTATTACCCATTGCCCATACATTAATTTCTTGCGCGTCTAATTTAGATAAGATTAAGACTGTTTATTCTCACCCGCAAGCCTTGGCACAATGTCAGGGATGGTTAGAGCGGTTTCTCCCAGATGTGCAGATTATTCCCAGCAATTCCACAACCGAAGCACTACAGCGATTGGAGCAAGAGACAACAACAGCAGCGATCGCTTCTAGTAGAGCTGCTCAACTTTACAACCTGCCGATACTTGCTAGTGGTATCAACGATAATCTAGAAAACTTTACTCGTTTTTGGGTAGTAAGTCAGGGTGAGATGGACACTGGATATCAGGCAACAAAAGCGCCTGCTAGTCACACATCGCTGGCTTTTAGTATGCCTGCCAACACACCCGGAGCATTAGTTAAACCTTTGCAAATATTTGCTCAACTAGGGATTAACCTCAGCCGAATTGAATCTCGTCCGACGAAGCGATCGCTAGGCGAATACTTGTTTTTCATGGATTTAGAAGCAGATGCCAAGGAAGCACAGATGCAATCTGCTTTAGCAGAATTAACTACCCACACAGAGATTTTAAAAATTCTTGGCGCTTACAATGTTTTACCGATAGCCACCCTTAATTAAAAAGTTAGAAGTTATTTGTTAAGAGTTATCATTTAGGATTCACCAGTTATCAGACAGGAAATATAAATTATAAGTTGTCGATCTGTTATTTTTGTTTTTTCTTCCTAACTCCTCACTTTTAACTCCTAACTCCTAACTCCTCACTTTTCACTAAATGTATCTTTGAGAACAGCGCGAGCCGCCAAGTGATTCCGAGTAGAAGTTAAAATTTCAGCTTCTCGCTCTAGACGAGTTACAGTATCTTGCATCTCTAACAATAATTGCTGCTCTGCCGCCACACCATAAAGATTACTGGCTACCCAATAAGATAACTCTGTTGGTAGATCGGGCAAATCTTCTGGCAATTCAATATTTTGTTCGGTTAATTTGGCTGACAGACGCACCACATCTCGCAGCAGTTGTTCTACTTCAGTTGATAAAGGTCGCAAATCTTTAGTTGGTGCTTGGTCTTCAATCCATTCAACTAAGCCAACACGGTATGGCTTTTCACGAACATACTCTAAGACACGAAATCTTTGCTGCCCTAAAGTCATCATCTTGATCCGATCGTCTGGCAACCTTTGGTGATGAATGATTTCGGCACAGCAACCAGTGTTTGCAATTGTACCTTTGACTGGATCAAACATCAAAACACCGAACCTGCGATCGCTCTCCAAAATCGTATTCATCATGATTCGGTAGCGAAATTCAAATATGTGCAGGGGTAATGGCCTGGTAGGAAACAGAACTACTTCGGGTAACGGGAACAGAGGTAGTTCGCGAACTGCAATTTTAGAAGATGATGTCATTGTTACTTTGGTATAAACTTAATCTTTAAAATTTCTTTTTCTCTGCTTTTCCCGTACTTTATCTACATTCTATCATTTGTTTTCTAGCTAAATAAAAGCCCTGAGATATATTTCTTCAGGGCTGTGTAAATATTCATACTAATGTTCTTTGTCCTTCGTCCTTTGCTAATGACAAATGACCAATGACTAATGACTAAATTAAAGTTTGACTTCAATATCTACACCCGATGGTAGATCCAATTTCATCAGGGCATCAATAGTCTTAGAGGAGGGCTGGTAAATGTCAATAATCCGACGATGAGTACGGGTTTCAAAGTGCTCCCGTGAATCTTTATCTACGTGAGGCGATCGCAGCACACAATAGATCCGGCGTTTTGTTGGTAAAGGAATTGGGCCTATAGCTGTAGCGTTGGTGCGGTTAGCTGTGTCTACAATCTTCTCGCAAGATGTATCTAATAGGCGTCGGTCAAAAGCTTGTAAGCGAATTCTAATCTTCTGCTGCTGTAGAGTTGCCATCTTTAGTTTTCCAGGTTCTGCGTAATTAGGGGAGTATTTACAGGTTAACGGTTACAAGTTATCGGTTACAGAAAACTATCACCTGTCCCCTGTAACCTATTACCTTATTTATAGAGGGAAGAGAAAGGAGCAGAGAGGCAAAATAAATACCATCTCTGCTCCTTTGTTATGAGCAAAAAGGTGCTTGCTACTTGATAATTTTGGAGACGACACCTGCACCAATGGTGCGACCACCTTCGCGAATAGCGAAGCGCATTCCTTGTTCAATAGCAATCGCGTTGATCAATTCTACTGTCATCTTGATGCGATCGCCTGGCATCACCATTTCTACTTCTTTGCCTTCATCGGAAGTGTAGGCTTTGATGGTACCAGTTACATCAGTTGTCCGCACGTAGAACTGGGGGCGGTAGCCAGCGAAAAATGGAGTCTTACGACCACCTTCTTTTTCTGTTAAGACATAAACCTCACCTTCAAATTCATTGTGAGGTTTAATCGAACCAGGTTTAGCGATAACCATACCCCGTTCAATATCAGCCTTCTGGATACCCCGGAGTAGTACGCCAGCGTTATCCCCAGCCATACCTTGGTCGAGACTCTTCTTGAACATCTCAATACCAGTTACGGTTGTAGCGCGAGTATCTCTGATACCCACTAGTTCAACGTTATCGCCAACTTTGACTACACCCCGCTCAATCCGACCGGTGGCAACAGTACCACGACCTGTAATTGAGAACACGTCTTCTACAGCCATTAGGAAGGGTTTATCAACATCCCGCTCAGGAGTGGGGATGTAAGAATCTACAGCATCCATCAGTTCATAGATTTTGTCTACCCACGGATTTTCACCGCGTTTGGTCTTGGGATTCTTGGTCATTGCTTCCAGAGCTTGCAGACCAGAGCCTTTGATAATGGGGATATCATCGCCAGGGAAATCATAGCTGCTTAACAGTTCTCTCAGTTCTAGTTCTACTAGTTCCAAGAGTTCTGGGTCATCCATCAAATCTTCTTTGTTCAAGAAGACAACCAGACTGGGAACGCCTACCTGTTTTGCCAACAGGATGTGTTCGCGGGTTTGGGGCATAGGGCCATCGGTAGCAGCAACTACGAGGATACCTCCGTCCATTTGGGCAGCACCGGTGATCATGTTCTTCACATAGTCAGCGTGTCCTGGACAGTCTACGTGAGCATAATGCCGACTTTCGGTTTCATACTCTACGTGAGCAGTATTGATGGTAATACCCCGTGCCTTTTCTTCTGGGGCATTATCAATTTGGTCGTAGCCCTTAGCTACAGCTTGACCAAGAGCTGCCAATGTCAGGGTGATGGCTGCTGTCAAGGTAGTTTTACCGTGGTCAACGTGGCCAACTGTACCGATATTAATGTGGGGTTTATTCCTTTCAAACTTTGCGCGTGCCATGAATGCTCATTTCCTTATTTTAACTAAGCGTTCCCTTTGCTTTTTGCAATGATAGTTTCAGCTACGCTGCGAGGCACCTCTTCGTAGTGGCTGAACTCCATCGTGAAGATACCCCGACCTTGCGTCTTTGACCGGATATCAGTGGCGTAGCCAAACATGGTCGCCAGTGGAACTTTGGATGCGACCTTAGCAAGTCCCTGTTCGGTGCTTTGACTTTCAATTTGCCCTCGGCGAGCAATGAGGTCGCCAATGACGTTCCCGATATAGTCTTCAGGAACTTCAACCTCAACTTTCATCATAGGCTCTAAAAGGACAGGTGAAGCTTTCAGCACAGCCTCTTTCATTGCCATTGAACCAGCGATTTTGAAAGCCATTTCCGAAGAGTCCACATCGTGGTATGACCCATCAATTAGCGTTGCTTTAACGTCAATCAATGGATATCCAGCTAGAACACCGGATTCGCAGCTTTCTTTCATTCCTTGTTCTGCGGGGCCAACATACTCTTTAGGTACTGAACCGCCAGCAATTTTGGAGACGAACTCAAAGCCAGTACCGGGGTCTCCAGGCTCCAAATTGATCACAACGTGACCATATTGACCTTTACCACCACTTTGGCGAATAAATTTGCCCTCAACTTTATTCACAGCTTTCCGAATTGTTTCTCGGTAAGCTACTTGTGGCGCACCTACATTCGCTTCCACTTTAAATTCTCGTAACATCCGGTCTACTAGAATTTCTAGGTGTAGCTCTCCCATCCCCGCGATCACGGTTTGGTTTGTTTCCGGATCGACGCGGACACGGAAGGTGGGGTCTTCTTCTGAGAGAGATTGCAGAGCCTTGGACAACTTGTCCATGTCGTTCTTGGTTTTGGGTTCAACCGCCACCGAGATTACAGGCTCAGGGATGAATAGGGATTCCAGAATTACTGGCGATGCATCATCACAGAGAGTGTCACCTGTCAAAGTGTCTTTCAATCCCAAAGCTGCTCCCAAATCACCCGCTCGCAGTTCATCGACATCTTGCCGATCGTCTGCCTTCATTAGAACTAAGCGGGAAATTCGTTCTTTTTTATTCTTACTAGCGTTGAGAACGTAGCTGCCCTTTTTCAGGACACCAGAATAAACGCGAACAAATGTCAGGCGACCGTAAGGGTCAGCCATAATCTTGAATGCCAGAGCTGCTAGGGGTTCGTTGTCATCAGCCCGCCGCTCAACAGTATCGCCATTCGGCAGTAAGCCTTGAATTGGCGGTACTTCACTTGGCGCTGGCAAGTAATCTACAACGGCATCCAGCATCAACTGTACGCCTTTGTTTTTGAATGCCGAACCGCAAAGGACTGGTACAATTGTCCCCGCAATTGTGCCTTTACGCAGGGCAGTGCGAACTTCCTGTTCTGTAAGTTCTTCGCCATCGAAGTACTTAGCCATCAGAGCATCATCGGTTTCTGCCGCGGCTTCTATTAGCTTGGTACGGAATTCGTCTACCTGCGCTTGTAGTTCTTCTGGGATATCAGTTTCCTGAATATCAGTTCCTTGGTCATTAGCGTAAATATACGCACGTTGCCGTACTAGGTCAACGATACCTCGGAAGTCATTTTCACTACCAATTGGTAGTTGAATGGCGATCGCATTTGCCCGCAGGCGATCGCGGATTTGCTCGTGAACTTTATAAAAGTTCGCTCCGGTGCGATCCATCTTGTTGATAAAGGCTATCCGAGGAACTTTGTAGCGCTCTGCTTGCCGCCACACTGTCTCAGACTGCGGTTGCACGCCACCCACAGAACAAAATACTGCGATTACACCATCCAACACGCGCATGGAACGCTCAACTTCAATTGTGAAGTCTACGTGACCCGGAGTATCGATAATGTTAATTTGATGATCTTTCCAGCTGGTACTAATAGCAGCGGCAGTAATGGTAATTCCCCGTTCCCGCTCCTGCTCCATCCAGTCTGTGACGGCAGTTCCTTCATGAACTTCGCCAATTTTATGAATTATCCCAGAGTAAAATAATATTCTCTCTGTTGTTGTTGTTTTGCCCGCATCTATATGCGCCGCAATACCAATGTTGCGTACTTTCTCTAGCGGGATCGTGCGTGCCACAGCTACCTCCTATAGTTTTTGCCTCATGATATCTTGTATATTACTCTTTGTTAAGATTCTATACTTTTACGGAAAACCGTCTTTTTTTGTAAATCTACGATATACCGCTTTGGCAAGGCGATATATCGCTTATTTACTTAGTAACGATAATGTGCGAATGCTTTGTTAGCTTCCGCCATCCGGTGTGTTTCTTCGCGTTTGCGAATGGCATTGCCAGTTTCGTTGGCAGCATCCATTAACTCATTTGCCAATTTGCTGGCCATTGTCCGGCCTGGTCTTGACCGGGAATATTGCACTAACCAACGCAGTGCTAAAGTAGTGCCCCGTTCTGTACGCACTTCCATTGGTACTTGGTAGGTTGCTCCACCAACTCGCCGAGCCTTTACTTCTACTAAAGGCGTGGCATTTCGCACTGCTCTTTCAAAGGTTTCTAAGGCACCAGCACCAGTGCGTTCTTCAATAGTTTTTAATGCATCATAAACAATGCGTGCGGCAAGTGATTTTTTGCCATGACGCATGATCCGTCTGATAATCATGCTCACAAGGCGACTGTTATATACGGAGTCAGACGGAACTGGGCGCCTTTGAATAACACCACGACGAGACATACTTCACCTTTAATTCGGAATTGGCAACGAAATTATATGCTATCAGACACCGGAAACTAAAAGCGGTACAACCCAACCCTCAGACTTCCTCAATTTTTTCGACCGTTGCAGCAAGGCTGACTTATTTACTGCCAATTTTTGATTTTTGATTTTTGATTTTGGATTAAAAGTTTTCGGTATATATTCCGATCGCAAGGATCTGAACAAATCAAAAGTCTGTAAGCCTAATTCCCTTGTGGGTTTGACCAATCCAAAATCGCAAATCGTTCGACTCAGCGTAGCCGAAGTCTAAAATCTAAAATTGCTTGACTTGCTACCTGCAACTAAATACTCAAGGCGACAAGATTATAAACTTTAATGTTCAGATGAGAAATTCGCTGTCAGTTACAGCTTTCTCTTCAGAACATCTACACTTGCTCGCTTAGTGTAGATGTAGCTTGCTTGATTTTTTGAAACAGACTTTAGCAGCCTTCATAACTACTGTTAGAACAAAGACGGCGATCCTTCTTTTGCCCTTCAGCTTTTTTAAGGTAGACGATTAATCGCATCGAACACGATCAATCGCCTAATCCTATTTTTTCGCTTCTTTAGGACGCTTGGTTCCATACTTGGAACGGCCTTGCTTGCGGTCTTTGACTCCGGCTGTATCTAGGGTGCCACGGATAATGTGGTATCTCACGCCTGGTAGATCCTTAACCCGACCGCCACGAATCATCACAACTGAGTGTTCTTGTAAGTTGTGACCAATGCCTGGAATGTAAGCTGTGACTTCAAATCCAGAAGTAAGTCTGACTCTTGCTACTTTACGTAGGGCTGAGTTAGGCTTTTTTGGTGTGGTCGTGTAGACTCTGGTACAAACTCCCCGACGTTGGGGACATTGTTTCAGAGCCGGGGACTTGGTTTTCTGACGCGCTTGTTCGCGCTCATTTCGTATTAGCTGCTGTATTGTTGGCATGAGTTACAGCGCGTAAAGCTGCTTATGGTCTAAGTTTTAACAAATCCTGATTATATCTTTTTTTACGGCTTTATGTCAATTGCTATTTTTCCTTAGCGATCAAACATCTGTTTTTTGACTAATTGTTCAATCATTAAGGACTCAAGGAGAAGGAATTGCCACAGCCACAGGTAGCGATCGCTTGGGGATTGTGGAATCGAAAACCACCACCCATTAAGTCTTCTGAATAATCAACTCTCAAACCGTTAAGGTAATTTAAGCTTGCGGCATCTATGACCACTTGAATCTCATCCAAGTCGAAAACCTGGTCGTCAACTTTTATTGCTTCATCGAAGGACATATCATAAAAGAACCCGGAACAACCACCTGGTTTTACTGCCAATCGAAACAAGACATTTGTTTGCTTGGACTTTATTCGCCCAATCTCACTTACGGCTGCTTGACTCAGATGAATCATGGAACTCGTTTTTTGCAATTGAATACCCCATCTTCCATTTTACAGATAGGTTGACCCTTGCTTGTGCAAAATTCCAAATCACCAAAGGCTTGAGCGCGATCGCTATTACTACATTTATAACACTAACATGCTTCAGTCCCCACCTTGACTAGGTAGGGACTTCTGGGGTGTAGTAGTTCGTTTACAAAGACGGTTTACACAAATTAGCTTTGGGATTAAAGCTTTAATAGCGTTCTTTTGGTTTTAATCTTTGGTACGAGCATAGTCATCTTGGTAGCGAATGATATCATCTTCTCCCAAGTATTCGCCATTTTGAACTTCAATCAATACCAAGGGGATCACGCCAGGATTCTCTAAACGATGAGATGTACATTGAGGTACATAGGTTGATTCATTATTGCTCAGTAGTACTTCTTTCTCACCACAAACTACTCTAGCTGTACCAGAGACGACAATCCAATGTTCGCTGCGGTGATGGTGCATTTGTAGACTGAGGCGGTGTCCAGGCTTAACTTCGATGCGCTTAATTTTGTATCCGCGCCCTTCTTCCAAAACTGTAAAAGCACCCCAAGGACGTAATTCAGTTGCAGCAACGCCCCTGGAAGTTATGGTTGGAGGGAGGTGTAGAGTTTCAGTCTGTGTAGTTTCTTGATATCGAGCCATAGTTACCTCATTTGAAGACATAACAAACCGTTGATACTCTTAATTATTGATAAAAAATCTGGCGCTATCTTGCAACCTTGAAAATCAGCAATTTTGTCGCACTTTGATAAACATAGCAAAATCAAACCTTATGGTGTAAACCATTACTACTAAAATTCTGATGTCTACACCAAGTCTTCATCAAGCAAAATGACAGCTTATTCTAAGCTTTAAAAAGTGACTGGGATTGGGGATTGAGTTTTTCCCTATTGCTTCATTTTCGTGGTTGCAGGAAAATACCAATTCCGTTATGAACACGAGCAGCGGTACTGGGCGATCGATCGAGTAGTTGTCCTCCTAAATAAAGGCTGGTAGAACTACCACCGTCCAAATTTAGGGCATCTACACAGCCCATCTGTTGCATCAATTGAGCATGTTCTGCCAAATTAGGCCCATAACCACCGACACGATTATGTGTGGCAGTAATCATTAGTGTGCCTGTTGGCGTTGTGCAAATACCGCTGCGAATAGCCTTTTCGGCAATAAAGGCATTGCTGAATTTTTCACCTTTGGCATCAAGGACAATTTGACGATTTTGGAGTAATAGCGGCCCAGCACCGATAATGTGGGTATAACGACTAAAATCAGCTGGAGTAGTGGTGCTGGAAATACTTACTGCGCTTCCAATAGGTAGCTGAGAGGCAGCAGTAGTAGCGTTAGCGCGTAAAGTTAGCAGGTAGCCATCCTGGGGAATCGGAACCGCTGTCGCACCAACTTTGCCGCCTGGTAACTGATTAGTAATTTGGTCTTTTTCTACCACTAAGATAATTTCGTTATCTGTCAGGGGCGTGTAAGTTGATCCCCAAGCTGAAGTGTAACGAGCAATGCCACTCTGGACGTAACCACTGTTGAGAAACAGAATTGGTAGGCGCTGGTCATTTGCTGTAATTAAAGTTTCTTCTAAAGTGAGACGACCGAAGTAAAATTGGCCTGAATCATTCCAAGCGATCGCACCTCGGTTAAGAATGGGGCCTGATAACCATTGACTATCTCGACGAATCGCACCCAATGGCAATCTATTATTACGGTTAAAATAACCACCATTAATTCCTGCTACTGCTAAGTAACGTTGGGCTGTTTGAATTATGGGAGCAGTACCCGCAAGTCCATCAGGACTAGCCCACATAGGTTTCAAGGTTAGTCCAAATTTGCGAGGATTAACTTCTAACCAGACTACAGGAAAACGCTCTGTGCCTAAGTTGACATAATGTTGTCGCCAACGCAATCCTGGGGCCCAAGTAATATCCCGTTCTTCTAGAGGATCGGGTCGAATATTGATAATCAGGCGATTGGGGTTATCTACAGTAGTAACTTGAGGCAATAGACCAAAGGGAACGCTTAGACTAATAATGGTTTGGTTTTTCACCACCTCCACTTTTTGAATCAGTGGTTCAGGGGTTGGGGCTGGTGCTGCTGGTATTGGTTGTGTTGGTGTAACTGGTAATAATTGTTTGAGCAAGTTTGGCAGCAATGTTGGTGGTGCTGTCGGTGCTGCTGGTGGCTGGGGAGTATAGCGTTCTATCAAAACGGGATCGGCGATTCCATCGAGAGTAATTGTCCACTGTCTATTTGGCGGTGTAGTGGGTTTGGGGGTTGGCGTGTCTGGATCGGAAGATGGAGTTTGCGGTTTGGCGATCGCTGACCCTTGTGCAACCTGCCAGGGAGTAGGACGATCTAAATCGACAAGAATCCGAGACTGTTGCAAAGGGGCACTCGCTTCTGGAGGTTCCTGGCTCTGAACAATATTTGTTATTTGTGTTTTTGGGGTAGCAATCACCAAAATGTTGCCATTAGCTTGGATTTGCCAGCCAGATGTTTGAGCAAAATTAGTGATATCCAGATAGCGATATGCTCCTAGTAGCCTAGTGGCTAACACCTGTGGCTTTGTCATCGGCGAAAACCACTGTATTGGTTGCTTCGCTGAATTACTACTGTTTAAGAAATTTACTCCAATTAATTGCCTGAATGCCCCGTCACTGAGATGAGTTGTCACCTGTCCAGATTTTCCAGGTCGCTGTAACCAAGTTCCTGGTAAAGTACGACCATTGAGGGAAATTTGATTACCAGAGGATGCCACACCTGGTAAAGGAGGTGCGGGTGACTGTGATATTAACCTGGGTGTTGATTTGGTGGTTTTTGGGGACTCCTGGGCGTTGGTAGTATAGGTGGTAGTTAAGCACAGTGCTGTCAAAAGTATTGATGACACAGTAGCCCGAAAAAACTTGCGATGCCTGCGGCGGGCGTAGCCATCGCTAATCTCTGATTGGCAACAATTCGGCATTTTTACCATAATTTACTAGGTACTTTGGAAAACTATTACCCAAGCTTTAAACTAACCAATTATTTGGAAATATAAAGGAAACATGACTTTATTTTTGAATAAATATGATAATCTATATATTGGCTAGTTATCTCTTTTAGACACACATTAATTTATTTAGACGCTAAAGCCACTGCAATCAAGCTTTTTAACTCTCACTAATTCTAACCACACTATATACGGTAGTTTTGGTTATCAAAATTGGATTAAGATATTTAATCCTAACTGAAGGTTGCTACTGTTATTACTTCAGTAATGTCTAGTTAATAGTAATACATGCGGCAACTGGTAAGCGGCAAAATTCTAGACAACAACAAAAATATTTGGGAATTGTCAAATGGGTATATATTGTAATACGCTGATTTTATTGCTGGATCGGGATAACCAAATAATTACTAATTCGTAATTCGTAATTCGTAATTAAAAAGGTACACCAGATCGGACTCAATTTTTAATTCAATGGTTAACAAGGCAATGGAGGGTAGAACCCCTCACTGATTGCAACCACGAATTAAGGTAGCGTAGCGTAAAGCTTTTAGCATAGCTTCTCTCAGAAACGCAACGCGACTGGTTAGAGTGAGTTCTTGATTGTCACGAGCAATTACGAATTATCTGGGTTGTGGCTTTAAAAAATAGTGCAGCGTTCAGTTTTAGTTTTGTTTCAGGTGAGCCGATATAGGCTCCATGAGTAGCTAGCGTGCATCTGGAAAAAGAAATTGAAAAAATACTTAGCTTCAAAATATAAAAAAGAAACTGTCAGGGCAAAAATAATGTCTTGGCGGAGGTAAGTTGTCTAACACCGCATAAACACATAAAAATACGCAATTATTTTAACACGGGGGAACTGATAAAGTAAAACCGAAGTTAAAATTTTTTTTCCCTAAATTTCGGTGCTTATATATTTTTCCATCGCTGAATTTAGAAATTTTTTCCCACAATGTAGTGGCAAAATTGGTAACTCAATACTTCAGGAACAGGGTATGAATAATAAACCGATGAATCAAGGCCAGAAAATCACAGCGAATATCAACTCAAGAGATACCTATCAGGGGCAAAAGTGGTTAGTAGAGGAACGAGATGCCTGTGGTGTAGGTTTTATTGCTCATCGCCAAAATTATACCAGCCACGAAATTGTCGAAAAAGCCTTAGCTGCTTTAACCTGTTTAGAACACCGGGGAGGTTGTAGCGCCGATCGCGACTCTGGTGATGGTGCTGGAGTATTGACAGCAATACCTTGGGAGTTGTTCCAACAAGACTTTGCCCAAAAGGGGGAGGAATTTCCATCTAGCGATCGCATAGCTGTGGGGATGATATTTCTACCACAAGACCAGCAAGCTGCACAACAAGCGAGGGTGACTGTTGAGCAAGTAGCTGCTGAAGAGAAATTAATTGTATTGGGTTGGCGAGTAGTGCCAGTGGAATCTGATTTGCTGGGGGTACAAGCAAGAGAAAATCAACCCCAAATTGAACAAGTTTTGTTAGCTTCTGTTGACAAAAGCGGTGATGAATTAGAACGGCAGTTGTATATTACCCGCCGCCGAATTAGTAAAGCTGCAACTAACATCTCAGAAGAATTTTATATCTGCTCGTTGTCAAGTCGCACAATTGTCTACAAAGGCATGGTGCGTTCTGCTGTCTTGGGCAGCTTTTATAAGGATTTAAAAAATCCAGCTTACAAAAGCGCCTTTGCTGTTTATCACCGCCGCTTTAGCACCAATACCATGCCCAAGTGGCCCCTAGCGCAACCGATGAGGCTTTTGGGTCACAACGGCGAAATCAATACCTTATTGGGTAACATCAACTGGATGATGGCACGAGAAGCTAGCCTGAATCATCCTGTATGGGGCGATCGCATCCAGGAACTCAAGCCATTAGTTCATATTGATAACAGCGACTCAGCCACTCTAGACAATGTAGTGGAATTGCTGGTTTGCTCTGGACGCACCCCCTTGGAAGCCTTAATGATTATGGTTCCAGAGGCTTACCAAAATCAGCCTTCTTTACGTGAATCTCCCGAAATTGTTGATTTTTACGAATATTACAGTGGTTTGCAAGAAGCTTGGGACGGGCCAGCACTTTTAGTATTCAGCGATGGCAAAAAGGTTGGTGCAACTCTAGATCGTAATGGTTTAAGACCAGCTCGTTACGCAATCACCAAAGATGATTACATTGTTGTAGCTTCGGAAGCTGGGGTGGTGGATTTCCCAGAAGCCGATATTGTCGAGAAAGGTAGACTCGGCCCAGGGCAAATGATTGCCGTGGATTTAGAAAATCATGAAGTGCTGAAGAATTGGGAAATTAAGGGGCGCATCGCCAAGCAGCATCCTTATGGAGAATGGCTGCAACAGCACCGTCAAGAACTTAAACAAATTGTCAGTAGTCAGTCGTCACATGTGAATGGTAATGGACATCTGGCTGCTGAGAATGGTAACGGGCATAGTCCAACTGACAAAATTGACAAGCAAACCTTACTTCAGCGTCAAACTGCCTTTGGCTACACCACAGAAGATGTAGAAATGGTGATTCATCCAATGGCGATCGCCGGTTCAGAACCGACTTTCTGCATGGGTGATGATATTCCCTTAGCGGTGCTGTCACAAAAGCCCCACCTGCTTTATGACTATTTCAAACAGCGCTTTGCTCAGGTGACGAACCCAGCGATCGATCCCCTGCGGGAAAAGCTAGTGATGTCTCTGAAAGTCGAACTGGGTGAACGGGGTAACTTATTAGAACCTAAGCCAGAATATGCTCGGAGATTGAAACTCGAATCGCCAGTGTTAACTGATGGTGAATTAGAGGCGATTAAGCTGTCAGGATTTGCCACGGCTGAGTTGTCAACTCTATTTGCGATCGCTAGCGGCCCAGAAGGATTGAAAGCCGCAGTGCAATCTTTGCAAGCACAAGCAGCTGAGTCAGTCCGAGCAGGTGCAAAGATTTTAATATTAAGCGATCGCGATTGGGTCAATGACAGTATCAACACTGAATATACCTACATTCCTCCCCTATTAGCAGTGGGTGCGGTGCATCATCATCTGATTCGTGAGGGGTTGCGAATGAAAACATCCCTAATTGTCAATACTGCTCAATGCTGGAGTACCCATCACTTTGCTTGTCTGATTGGCTATGGTGCTGGCGCAGTTTGCCCGTACATGGCTTTAGATACGGTACGTGATTGGTGGTCTGATCCCAAAACTCAAAAGTTAATGGGTGTGCAAAAAATTCCCACCCTCACCCTAGAACAAGCTTTAGGAAACTATCGCAAAGCAGTAGAGTCAGGTTTGCTGAAAATTCTCTCCAAAATGGGAATTTCTCTGCTTTCTAGCTATCAAGCAGCCCAAATCTTTGAAGCTATTGGCATCGGTGGAGATTTAATCGACCTGGGATTCCGTGGGACGACTTCCCGCATCGGTGGTTTGAGTGTTACCGAACTTGCTGATGAAGTGCTTTCCTTCCACGTCAAAGCTTTCCCAGAACTAACGACCAAGAAGTTAGAAAACTTGGGCTTTGTGCAGTACCGTCCTGGCGGCGAGTACCACATGAATAGCCCCGAAATGGTTAAGGCGCTGCATAAGGCTCTAGATGGGAAAAACTACGACCACTACGAAGTTTATAAAAAGCACCTCCAAGGCAGACCAGTAACAGCCTTGCGAGATTTACTAGACTTCCAAGGCGATGCCTACGGCGGCAAGCTACGCACCCCAGTTCCTCTAGAAGAAGTGGAATCGGTATATGAAATAGTCAAGCGCTTCTGCACCGGTGGCATGTCTTTAGGCGCTTTGTCAAGAGAAGCCCATGAAACTTTAGCGATCGCGATGAACCGCATTGGCGGTAAATCAAATTCTGGAGAAGGCGGCGAAGATCCTGTCCGCTACACAGTTTTAGATGATGTAGACGAGTCTGGTCACTCGCCAACCCTACCTCATTTAAAAGGATTGCGGAATGGCGATCGAGCTTATAGTGCCATTAAGCAAGTTGCATCGGGACGCTTTGGTGTCACCCCAGAGTACCTAGTCAACGCCAAACAAATTGAAATCAAAATTGCCCAAGGTGCAAAGCCTGGGGAAGGTGGGCAACTGCCAGGGCCCAAGGTGAGCCAATACATTGCGATGTTAAGACGCTCCAAACCAGGTGTGACGCTGATATCGCCACCACCGCATCACGATATTTATTCTATTGAAGACTTAGCACAACTGATTTTTGATCTGCACCAAATTAACCCCAAAGCAAAGGTGTCGGTGAAGCTAGTTTCAGAAGTTGGCATAGGCACGATCGCGGCTGGTGTAGCGAAGGCAAACGCTGATATTATCCAGATTTCTGGACATGATGGTGGTACAGGTGCATCGCCACTCAGTTCGATTAAACATGCTGGTTCACCGTGGGAACTGGGTTTAAGTGAGGTGCATCGCGTCTTGATGGAAAATGGCTTGCGCGATCGCGTGATTTTACGCGTAGATGGCGGACTCAAGAGTGGTTGGGATGTGGTAATAGGTGCATTGATGGGCGGTGAAGAATTCGGTTTCGGTTCCATTGCCATGATTGCTGAAGGCTGTATCATGGCGCGGATCTGCCACACAAATAATTGCCCCGTGGGAGTCGCCTCTCAGAAAGAAGAACTCCGCAAGCGGTTTACGGGAATACCGGAACAAGTAGTCAACTTCTTCTACTTCATTGCCGAAGAAGTGCGGAGTTTGTTAGCCCGACTTGGCTACCGTTCTTTGTCAGAAATCGTTGGACGTGCAGATTTGTTAAAACTGCGCCCAGAGGTAAATCTCGCCAAAACGCGATCGCTGAATCTGGACTGTTTACTTCAGCTACCAGATAGCAAAGACAATCGTAGCTGGTTGGTGCATGAAGAAGTTCACAGCAACGGCGTGGTTTTGGATGATAAGTTCCTTGCCGATCCTGACATTCAGGCTGCTATTAGGGATCAGTCTACTGTCACCAAAACTTACCCAATTATCAATACTGACAGAACAGTGGGTACAAGATTAGCGGGTGCGATCGCTTCCCAGTACGGTGACAGTGGCTTTGAAGGACAAATTAATCTCAACTTTACAGGTAGTGTTGGGCAAAGCTTTGGTGCTTTCAACCTCCCAGGCATAATTCTCAGCCTAGAAGGAGAAGCAAACGACTATGTAGGTAAAGGGATGCATGGTGGTGAAATCATCATCAAACCTCCAACTGATGCTACCTATAACGCATCACAAAACGTGATAGTTGGTAATACCTGCCTCTATGGTGCTACTGGCGGCATATTATTTGCCAACGGTCTAGCAGGAGAACGCTTTGCTGTGAGAAACTCCAAAGGCCTCGCAGTAATTGAAGGCGCTGGGGATCACTGTTGTGAATACATGACAGGTGGTGTGATTGTTGTCCTTGGCAAAGTAGGACGTAACGTAGCTGCTGGAATGACTGGTGGACTGGCATACTTCTTGGATGAAGACGACTCATTTCGTGAGTTAGTCAACCCGGAAATTGTCAAAATACAGCGCGTGATTACCGAAGTAGGTGCAAAGCAACTGCAAGAATTAATCCAAAATCATGCAGAACGCACTGGTTCACCAAAGGCGAAGAAAATTCTGCAAAACTGGCAAGAATTTTTGCCGAAATTCTGGCAGTTAGTTCCGCCTTCTGAAGCTGATAGTCCAGAAGCCAATCCTGAAAAAACAACTGAGTTAAGTTTGGTAAGCAGTCATTAAGAGACTTCTAACAAATAAATTCAATCTTGTGAGGCAGGCCAAAAGGCCTGCCTTTTTATAAAATAAGGTTTTCAGCACCAAAAAACTTTCGTAATAGTCATGTAATAATATCAATACGGGATCAATATTTGGGCGATCGTTCTTTGAAAAAAATTTTTGGTTCACAGCTAGAGTGCCCTTAATTATCAGTCTCTAACCGAACGCAAAAATAACCATGTTAACCAAAAAAGATAATTTTAGTATTTAGCCAATTACTATTGACTAATGACTAATTATTTATAATTAATAATTATTACTTTTTGTTAGCAAGCAACTTTCGATCTGTATCTTCGATTTCTAAAAGTTCTGGAATAGTCACAAAGCGATAGCCTTGCTTTTTAAAGTTGCTAATAATTTCTGGTAAAGCTTGCACAGTTCTAGAACGATTACCACCACCATCATGCATTAGCACAATCCCACCAGGTTTAGAATCTTTAATCACGTTATCGATCAACTTTGGTACAGTTGGTAACTTGTAGTCTGTGGAATCGGCTGACCACATCACCACAGCATACTTTTGTCCTTTAGCATAACCAGCTAATCCATTGTGTAGGATACCACCGGGCGGTCGGAACAGATTTGTTTTGACACCTGTAACTTGATAAATTAAGTCTGTTGTGCGCTCAATTTCAAAAGCTGCTGCTTGTTGATTAAAGAAGTGATACCAGTGATGCCAAGTATGGTTGGCAATGACGTGACCTTGAGCGACAATCTGCTTTCCTAACTCTGGATAATTTTTTAGGTTCTGCCCGACTACAAAAAACGTCCCTTTGATATTATTTGATTTCAGAATATTTAACACTTGCTCTGTAGTCTCAGGCCAAGGGCCATCATCAAAAGTGAGAGCAATCACTTTCTCACCCTGAGTAAGCTTTGCAGCCTTAATGATTTCCCCTTGAAAACGTGATGGTATGGGGTAGGCTAGACCCTTTGTTTGTGCTTCTTGTTGCCAACTTGTAAGCATCGCCGTCTTTAATTTCTCAAGACGCTGCTGAGTTCCTACGTTTGCAGATACATCCTTGATATTTATACTTGGTCTACTTTGAGCATCCGAAGCATTTGGCCTCAGAAGCATCATAAAAGCAAGACTAAAAACACCACCTAAAGCAAGTAGCGCAATTAATATTCCTTCTGGCCACAGAAACGACTTATTGTTTTCCACCTCAACGCTCCTTCAAATATCGAACCATCACCACGGTTATGACGGTACGTTATAGCACATTTTTACTAGATATTTGGATACCAGCTGCTTTCTGGTAATTATGGAAATTGGAATTGGTACTAACGGGAATTCAGAATTGATTAAGAGCGACTATATTGCTTTAACTAAAATCTATATGCTCTCGATTTGGGCAGCGTTGAATATACAATACTTGGTACTGTATAATTTCAACCCAGTCATAAAAGGTAAGCTTTGAGCTTCCACATTCTTACCACTAGCTCTAAGAAGGAGAGGAACACAATCAAATAATTAACCACACCCCAAAATCCTTTTAAATAGGAGTTATGAATTAGTTGCTATTTTTCAGATCACCGCTAAGGCAGCATTATCCTTTCAAGTTTTATAGATTTTCAAATAAGATGAACTTAGTTGTCATACCTACAATTTGCACTTTTAGCAGACTGATTTTTTTTAGCCAGACTTTCTCGCTATAAAACTGTATAGTTTACAACTTAAGTTAATTGTTTGATTAACATACAAAATTACTTAAAAAGGTGGAGTCTCTTTAAAATAAGAGTCTAGTACACTATTAGTTCTATCTTGATAAGATATATTTTACTGCCTGTTGCCATTGTTTCCTTTTTAAGAAAAAGTTAAATTTTCAACTGACAGAATATTACCTTGTACTTTCTATGAAATAGACCAGACGAAAATTGATTCAATATAGTTTCTCATTGCCAAGGGGCATTTATTGTTTCAATCTAGTCACCTTTGACTCATTCAAGAAAAATAATTATATCAGCAGCTTACTTCTCTTTCGGATGCTGATACTTTAGCTCAAATTGCTAGTAGCTTTCTGCTCGTGAAGGTTTTTCTCGATAATTAAGTATGTTTATATCTTAATTAATAGTACAGTTTAATATGCACTGTCACCGTGTAATTACGGAAATTAATTTCGTATATATAGGCAAGTAATTAAAATCACAATAGAATAGCATTTATTCATTGAAGCAATAAAGCCTATATTTCATCTTTAAAAGTAGTATTTTTTACTAAAAACGTTGTTTTTAACCAGATTTATGCATTTAAAAATACATTTAAATTTTGGCTTAATTTATGTAATATCACTTAAGAATACAGACCAAAATATATTTTCTTGCAACTCAACCTCCAGCAAGACTGCCCTCTGCCTTTTTTCAGCAAAGTGAGGTAGATACTGTCAAACATAAGGTAGACTATTTTGCAACTCTACGACAAATTTTCTGTTTAAAGAAAAAACCTACTGGTTGTATCGCTCTAGCAGTCTGTAACTAGCTTCTTTTGCAGGAAAAAACAAGACTTATAATTGTCTCATAACTTGCTTTATAATTACAGCAATTAGAATTTTTTATTTTCAATAATTTATTTAGCAATCCTAATTATTAGTTTATATTACCCTTAGACAAGTCATAGTTTCTTTACAGTACTTTTGCTTATCTTTAGCGAATGGGTAAGTGTATTATTTAATGTCTGTATAGGTTGACCCTAAACCGTGTTTTCCTATTAATATAACTTTTGAGTCAAAATAATCAAGGTATTTGTCTCACTTCTGAAACTGGCTAGAAACTTTTATGATTCCTCACGAAAGTGATGCAAAAGAAGAGCGTGCGTCGTTAAAAGTATGGCGTAGTTGGCAAGAAAATCTGATTTTAATTGCGATCGCACTGTGTTTGGCATTCTTAATCAGGACTTTTATCGCCGAACCGCGCTATATACCTTCTGACTCGATGTTACCCACCTTACATACTGGCGATCGCTTGGTAGTTGAAAAAATCTCCTACCATTTTCACCCTCCGATAACTGGCGATATTATTGTTTTTCAGCCACCTGCAGAACTACAACGTCGAGGATATCCCAAAGACCAAGCGTTTATCAAGCGAGTTATTGGCCAGCCTGGTGAGGTAATTAGTGTTGCTTCTGGCAAAGTCTACCTCAACGGTCAACCCTTGGCAGAAGACTACATTGCTGAACCTCCAAATCAGCCATATCAACCAGTGAAAGTCCCAGAAGACGAATTTTTCGTTATGGGAGATAATCGCAACGATAGTAATGACTCTCGCTATTGGGGCTTTTTACCCAGAAAAAATGTCATCGGTCGAGCAGCGTTTCGCTTTTGGCCTCTCGATCGCATTGGGTTCATTTAACTCAGTTTTGGATTTTTCTTTCAATCCAAAATTGCTAGAGTTAGGATTTATTTTAAGACTTCTAACTTTTAACTAGGACTTACGCACAGGTAACGGAAAATCGAACCACAGAGGCACAGAGAACACGGAGGAATAAGAGTTTGAGAGGTATTTTGCGTAAGTCCTGTTAACTTAAAATCTCAAATAATACATTATCTGGGCGATCGCATCACCAGTTAACTCTAACCGCCGTTGGAAATCAGCCAGGTTACGGTAAGGCCCGGCTGATTGCCGATTTTGCACTACTGCTTCCGCCAAAGACAAATCTATAAATGGAATTTGTGCTAATTTTTCAACGGTTGCTGTGTTCGGGTTGAGTAAATGGGTAGGATTTTCTAAAGATTCGCGGTCATAGTAAATAAAATTCAGCAGAGGCTTTAATGGCTCTAGGCGCGGCGCTGGTATACCCAAAGCCGCAGCGATATCTTCAATACAGTAAAATTTCACACCAGAATGTGAAAGTTCCACAAGCGATCGCGCTTGGTGAATTGACAAACCTGGTAGGCGTAACCAATCATCTACTGTGGCTTGATTAGCATCAATGCGGATACCTAATTGAGCTGCAATCTGAATTTCTTCCCCAGATTGTAGGCGATAGTAGGGATCGTTGAGGAGCTTGGCGCGGAGTTTTTGCAGTCTGGAAGTTAAAGGTAGCCAGTTATTCATGATTGTCGCTTACCTCAAGAAATCTGGTCTAGCAATTGGCGGCGCTTTTGTTCAAATTCATACTCTGAAATCAGTCCATCCTGGCGCAGAGCATCTAATTCCCGCATTGCGTCAGCGATCGCTCCTACCTGATTAATCGCTTTTTGTGAGTTCCTTGCCGCTGACTTGCCTAGATTAAAATTGCGATCGAAAGCTTCTTCGTCTTGGGCTAAATACCAAACTCCCTCAATCGCACTAGCTACCTTGGGGATAGGTGTCCAGGAAAGCAACACATACAAAACTCCCCACAGCGGCTGTCCCAAATAGAATTTATGTAATCCTGAAATTGTCAGCGTGCCAGAAAAAGCTAAAACAGCGGCAACACTTCGGCTTTTGCGCTTAGTCAACATATTTCTAATAAATATACGAATACCATAGTTCTTACAATAAGACAGCCAAAAGGCACAGAAACAATTCAAAACTCACTCATTTTAGTCAATTACCCTGTTTTGCCCTGCCGACTTTTGGGTGGTAAGCCCCACAATTTAATATTTGAAGAAATTTGAGTAAGTTTCACATGACTGTGCATTGAGCTTTGATGTTAATTTGAAGTTTTTAATGGATCGGATTACTGCAATGTCACAGACCTTCCTACCGCCAGAATGGTTTAAACAGCTTTACGATCCTTACGCTGTGCTGGGAATTTCTGTGAGTGCTGACGATCGCCAGATTTTTAAACGCTATCACACTTTAGCGAAACTCCTACATCCCGATCGCTATGCCAAAAGCTGCAATCCAGACCAAGAATTAGCAACGGCGATACTTAGCTATTTAATCAATCCAGCTTACGAACAACTTAAAAATCGACACAAGCGCTTGATTGCCATAGCTATGCTGCGATCGGATGCAAGAGTATTACAGCAGCAAGCTTTGTGTGGGCAAAGTGCCATAGCTAAGGAAATTATAGAAATGTCTGCACCCCAAGCAGAATTGTTTTATGAAGAAGCGATCGCCTCCTATGCAGAAGCTCAATACAAATCACTGCATCAGTTCTATCAAGTTACACAACAAATTAGTATACTGAACTTAGTTTATTTACAGCTGCATAAACCTGACTTATTTTTACCGCAAAAAGCTGTTCGCATCATCCCTGAAGTAGAAGTCAAGCCAGTTGAATTAACATTAAATGAAAAAACTAATGTCAAACCAGTTTTGACAAACTATGCTCAACGTCACTACCAGCGAGCTATTGAGTACGTCAGGCTAGCCAATTGGCCCCTAGCCGTACAAGAACTGCGAGATGCTATCAAGTTAGAGCCAAATAACAGCGACTATTATGCCTTATTAGGTTTAGTACATCTAAAACAGAAATTTATCGGCATGGCCAGGGTTTACATCCGTCAAGCATTAAAACTTAACCCGCAAGATTTACTCGCTCAGAAATACGCTACCAGGTTGAAAATTGAACCAGGTGAAAATACCAATCCTAAATCAATGGCTAAAGCTCTGAGTATCGCGGCTTTATTAAGTCGATTTAACAAGGGGAAACCTTCTCAAGTCAAGTGTTGAAATTTCGGTAACAAACCGTACCAAAACCGAAGCTTCGTGACTAGATTACTCCCCTAGACTAAAATAATAAATAGAAGTAAAACTATTAAGCTACTGAGCCTGGGCGCTCAGTTTAATATAAGCAATATGGGATTCTTCGATTCTGAAATAGTTCAGCAAGAAGCAAAACAGCTGTTTGAGGATTATCAAGCGCTGATCAAGCTTGGCAACAGCTACGGCAAATTTGACCGCGATGGCAAAAAGCTGTTTATTGAGCAAATGGAAACCATGATGGATCGGTACCGCATCTTTATGAAGCGCTTCGAGCTATCAGAAGATTTCATGGCACAAATGACAGTAGAACAACTGAAAACGCAATTAGGTCAGTTCGGTGTCACCCCGCAACAAATGTTTGACCAAATGCACCTCACTTTAGAACGGATGAAAGCCGAGCTAGAAAAACAGCCCTAACAAAAGTTAGGAGTTGGGAGTTAGGAGTTCTCAATAAACTCATAACTCATAACTTATCACTCCTAACTTTAATTTGACTTGGGACGAGAAAACTGGGAAGGTGACTTGAAGTTTTCTACGGGTACGTTCTTAAGTGCTTTCTCCATAAAATCTTTCCAAATGGGAGCGACCATAACACCACCTGTGGCATGGTCAGCTAATTGTCTGTTGTCATCTCTTCCTACCCAAACCGCAGTTGTCAACTGTGGCACAGTCCCAACAAACCAAATATCTTTTTCTGATGATGTTGTTCCCGTTTTCCCTGCGGCTGGGCGACCGAGGGCAGCACCTTTACCTGTACCTTCAGTGATTACCGATCGCATCACATCTAGAATTGCGGCTGATGCCCAAGGATCGAGGACTAGCTGTGGTTTAGGGGTGTTATCTAGCAAAACGTTACCACTACTATCGGTGACACGGGCAATTACAGTTGGTGGAGATTGCCAGCCATAATTAGCAAAGGTAGCGTATGCACTAGCCATTTCCAGAGGGGTGACACCAATTGCACCAAGTGGTAAGGAAGTCACAGGTTCCATTGGACTCATAATGCCCAAGGTACGACACGTTTCTATGACTCTATTCATCCCCACAGCCTTACCAATCTTGATCACCGGAATGTTGCGCGATTGGGCTAAAGCTCTGCGGATTGGCATAGCTCCACTAAAACCGCCATCATAATTTCTGGGAAAGTACCAACCGTTACCATCTCGATAGCTAACTGGGGAATCTACCACTGTTGAGTCTGGCCCATATTTACCAGTAGCAAAAGCAGTATAGTATACAAACGGTTTAAAAGAAGATCCGGGCTGGCGCTGAGATTGAGTTGCACGATTGAATTCACTGGTCTTAGGATCTATACCACCTACCAGTGCTTTGATAAAATGCGTGCGCGGATCGATTGCCACTAGGGCCATTTGATTCTTAGATAATCCTTGCCCCAGAAGTGTTTTATGCCACTTAACGACAGTTTCCTCAGCCATGATTTGGAAGTTGGCGTCAACTGTAGTTTGTACCCGCATCCCACCTTTGAGTAGTGTCTCACGGCCAAACTTTTTAGCCAACTCCTGCGCTACGGTATTAGTTACATACGGTAGGGCACTACCTTGAAAGGATTTGATTCTCCCAAGTTTGATTTCTTGCTTGAGTGCATTGTCGTATTCTGACTGGTTGATCCAGTTCAATTCCAGCATCCGTCCCAGCACTTCTTTTTGTTTCTGTTTTGCCAGCTTCATGCTCACAAACGGGCTGAATTCTTCTGGTGCTTGGATCAAACCCGCCATCATTGCCGACTCACCCAAGCTTAAATATTCTGATGATTTATTAAAGTAACTGCGGGCTGCCGTTTGTACACCATAATTGTTATGACCCCAATAAACTTGATTGAGGTACATTTCTAATATTTGGTCTTTAGTGAGAATTTGCTCTAACCGGATTGCTAGCACTCCTTCCGCTAACTTCCGAGTAAAGGCGCGCTTACGAGACAAAAATAGGTTTTTTACCAATTGCATAGTAACAGTAGAGCCACCCTCTTTGACTCCACCTGCTACAGCGTTAACTACTACAGCACGTCCAACACCAGTAGGGTTGATACCGTGGTGATCGTAGAAGTGGCTATCTTCACTTGCCAACACTGCCCGTTTTAAATTCGGAGAAATTCTATCTAAGGGTACGACTTCCCGGTTGGCTTCCCCGTGAATACTCGTTAAAAGCTTGCCCTTAACGTCATAAATGTAAGTCGTTTCTGAGGGAAAGAAGTTACGTAGCTGTCTCACATCTGGCAAATTACGGAAACTGATGGCTAAACCAACCAGTCCTCCGGCTACAATGGAACTTGCCAGCATGGTGATTGAGAGGAGAGTACCGCCAGTTACCTGACCGACTCCTTTCAAAAACTCAAAACCTGATGAAGCCCGACGCTGTGGCTGTTTATCTTCAAAAGTCCTAGACGACGACACGGCTATTTCACTTCCTCACTTGTAAATTTAACTGTAATTGATTGGGTGAAGCAAGGCGGTTAGTTTTTTGCAATTATAGTAGTTTGGCTGATGAGAAAGTGGATAAATTGCCAGTGAATATAACCAACTTAACTTCTAGTGTGCAAAACATAGCTAATAATGAATCTGTTAACATGACGCAAGATTTTGCTTGGCTGCGTCGTGGTGTAGTAGAAGTATTCCCACAATCAGTTGATGTTAACAGCGAAAGTCTAGAAAGGCTCTTACTAACTACAAACCAACCTTTAAGGGTAAAATTAGGCATTGACCCTACTGGTACTGATATTCATCTAGGTCATAGCATACCAGTACGAAAACTGCGAGGTTTTCAAGATGCAGGTCATACAGCAGTTTTAATTATTGGCGATTTTACAGCGCGTATTGGCGATCCAACTGGTAAATCTGAAGTGCGTCGTCAGCTTACAGAAGCAGATGTAGCTCAAAATGCTCAGACTTATTTAGATCAAGTACGTCCTATCTTGGATTTTGACACACCAGGAAGGTTAGAGGTGCGCTATAACTCCGAATGGCTCTCTGGGCTTAACTTAGAGAAAATTTTGGAGTTACTCTCCACGATGACGGTGGGGCAGATGTTAGCGAAAGAAGGATTTGCCGATCGCTATAAAAAAGAGAATCCGATTTTTATCCATGAGTTCCTGTACCCGTTAATGCAAGGCTTTGATTCGGTTGCAGTTGAGGCAGATGTGGAATTAGGCGGCACCGATCAGAAATTTAATATTGCTGTAGGCAGAGATTTGCAGCGCCATTTTGGTCAAAAGCCCCAATTTGGAATGCTGCTGCCAATTTTGATTGGCACGGATGGCGTGCAAAAAATGTCTAAGTCTTTAGGTAATTATATCGGATTGTCAGAACACCCAGGACAAAAGTATCAAAAGTTGCAAGGTGTTCCCGATAATCTCCTAGAACAGTATTTTGAACTGTTGACGGATTTACCTTTGGATAAACTGCCAGAAAATCCCCGCGATCGCCAAACACTTTTAGCATGGGAAGTTGTTAAACAGTATCACGGCGAAACCGCAGCCCAAGAGGCAAAAGAAGCGGCGCAAAGCGGCGGTAAGGAAGGTGCAGTTCCAGAATTCTCTCTAGCTGGCGTGCAGCAATTTCCTACGAAGTTAGCGTATATTCTCAATGTCACTGGCTTGTGCAAAAGTACAGGCGAAGGAAAGCGGAAAATTCAAGAGGGTGGCGTGCGCCTAGATGGCGATCGCATTACTGATGCTGATACCACTTTCGATGCTCCTGGTGAATTACAAGGTAAAGTTTTACAAGTCGGGAAAAATAAGTTTGTGCGCTTAGTGCCTTAAATTGGGAGTGGGGAATGGGGAATAGGGAACAGTTAGAACAACGAGTTATTGTGGCTTTGGATGTGCCAGATGAACAAAGTGCGATCGCTCTTATAGATCGGCTACCGCAAGTTAGTTTCTGGAAAGTCGGTTTAGAGTTGTTTACCAGCACTGGCCCGAAAATTCTGGAAGTGTTACAGTCTCGGCAAAAGCGTATTTTCTTGGATTTAAAGTTTGATGATATCCCCAATACCGTTGCTGGTGCTTGCCGGAGTGCAGCTAGATATGGGGTGGATTTACTGACAATTCATGCTACTGCTGGTAGAGATGCCCTGAAAGCCGCAACTGAGGCGGCACAGGAAGGGGCTGCAAAAGCAGGCGTACAACCACCAAAGTTAATTGCGATTACTCTGCTAACAAGCATTTCTGCTCGGCAGTTGGCATTTGATTTAAAAATACCCCTAGAATTGCCAGAATATGCTCTAGAAATGGCCTTGCTGGCTCAGGAATCTGGTTTGGATGGGGTAGTTTGTTCGCCTCAAGAGGTGGCACAGCTACGACAAACTTGTGGAAATGACTTTTTGCTAGTTTGTCCGGGGGTTAGACCAACTTGGGCTGATATTGGCGATCAAAAGCGATCGCTCACTCCAGCCCAAGCAATTATTGCTGGTGCAGATTATCTAGTTATTGGGCGTCCCATCACCACTGCTACTGAGCCTGAGTTAGCCTGGAAGAGGATTTCTGAGGAGTTAACCGCGGTGGCATGAAGCTAAGAGTTAGTGAGACACTCAGCGTGCAGGGTGGAGGGGAGAACAATCTTGCCTCTTCACTCAGTCAGAAAAATTATAGTTGGCTTTTAGCTTGTGGCTTCTGGGTTGTAGTCTCAAATAGCTTTACTTACCCAGCCTTCTCGATAAACCCTACCCCTAAACCCTCGGCGCTAGCAGAAAGGGAAAATGTCAACAGTGGCGCGAGGTCTTTGTGTTCTGAGCAAAATTTAGAAACATTAACTATACAGCTACTGCAAAAATTACCTAGCTATACTAATCGCGCTAGTCAACGCGCCCGCCGTCTGAGTAGAAGCAGTCAGGTTTACAGTTATATGTTAGTGGCAGGAAAACCTGAGTTTACTCCTCTGCCCCTTAACCTTGAAGAATATAGTGCAGATACGTCTAAAAGCGCTGCATCAGGAGTTGAGCAAGTTTTCTTTACTACCTTGGAGCGGCAGTACATAGATAAGAAAGTTGTAGAATTGCAACAATTTCACTGGCTGTTATTGACTAAAACTCAAAGTGGTTGGCAACTAGTAATGATGTTTTCTCAAGCTGGTTCCCATTCAGAACAGCAGCCACTATCTCCACCACGCGATAGTAGTAACGGTACTGTTGCCCAAGGGGTTAAAGCTTGGTTGCGCGATTGTGAAGCTGGAAGTTTACGTCAATAAAACCTAATTCCCAATCTTCGCCAATTAGAAGAATATTAAGTAATGTCTAAAAATACTTACTCAAATTCTCTATAAATAGGATTATCACTTGTGGTTATAAACTACATTGAAATAATTGCCATAACGAAATTTAGAGTATCTTGATTGGGATCATTGGATTAAGGAGATTGAAAGATTGGGTAATGAACAAAAACACAAGCTCGAAAGTTATTTACTTCCTTTAAAATGCTCTGGCGCGGTATAGCCCCTGGTTAAAGATAAGCTAAATTTTTACAGTGTGGCGTAAATCAACCACCAATTTAAAATCAGTAAAATGCTTACACTGTATTCATTTTGAATTTTGTTAGCGAGTCTGCAAGTGTCATTATTAATTTTGAATTCGCCTTGCGCTACTAGTTCCTTTGATGAAGATACATCACCTAGTTAGCTTGTATCAGTATGATTTTGCCTGTATCTTTAGGAATATTTTTAGGAAAAATAGCTAATAAATAGCTAAAAGAAGCAGACATTATTTAAAAACGCAGATTGGCTTGAATTTAAGCGTTGTAACTCCCGTTTTTTGGCGATAACATGGAAAGAAGTTTATTTCAAGCTTTATCAAACCGCGTTTAGCGTCAGTTTTTTTTATGGACATTCAGTTAATCAACATCGGCTTTGGTAACATCGTGTCTGCCAACCGAGTAGTTGCCATTGTCAGTCCAGAGTCTGCCCCGATTAAGCGGATTATTACCGATGCACGAGACAGAGGTCAACTGATTGATGCAACTTACGGTCGTCGGACTAGAGCTGTAATTATCACCGATTCCAGCCACGTAATTTTGTCAGCGATTCAGCCAGAAACGGTAGCGAATCGCTTTGTGATTTCTCGCGAGCATCAAACTGTAGATAATTGACTAGCAGTGGGTTTTTCCCACTCCTCTTTGCACCGTATCGGTAGTAACATGTGAATTAGACAAATTTTCTGTCACTCTTGCTACAAATTCTTTAGTCACTAGTGGACTAGACCAAGAACACAAGACTAATGAATAATATGTATTGATTGATTCACAGGTTGAAGGGATGATGCCAGTTTTACCCATCCAGAGTAGTGCGACTACCGAAGAATGCTTACATTTAGGCAGGTTAATTGTTTTAACTGGCCCCAGTGGTGTCGGTAAAGGCACTTTAATGCGATCGCTCCTAGAGCGTCATCCAGAACTCTATTATTCCGTATCCGTGACAACTCGTTCTCCCCGTCCAGGGGAAATCGATGGCAAAAGTTATTACTTTATCAGCCGCAGTAAGTTTGAACAATTAGTTGCTGAAGGTGAATTTTTAGAATGGGCAGAATTTGCTGGTAACTATTACGGCACACCCCGTGAAGCTGTACTTAACCAAATTCATTCCGGTAAGTTGGTGGTGCTGGAAATTGAACTAGAAGGGGCAAGACAAATTCGTGCTTCCTTCCCCAGTGCCCTCAGCATTTTTATTTTACCGCCTTCCTTTGATGAATTAGAGAAACGAATACGCTCTCGTGCCCAAGATTCTGAAGAAGCGATCGCTCGTCGTCTGCTCCGCGCCCAAGAAGAAATTCAAGCCGCAGATGAATTTGATATTCAAATCGTTAATGACGATTTTGAAACTGCTTTAAATGATATTGAAGCTGTTTTGTTTAAATAAATTAGGAGTTAAAAGTTAGAAGTTATGAATTTTAACTCCTAACTCCTAACTTCTAACTCCTAACTCCTAGTAATTAACCAAATAGACCTTGAATTAGTGCCAAATTACTAGTCAAAAAGTAAGCAACTACTGCACCACCAATGCCACCAATCAAGAAAGAACTGGCGAAGTTGTTCCAGCTTTCTTTAGAGTTAAAAGCATCTGCTGGAGGTTTGGGTACAGTAACACTAGGAAGTGCTTTGGGTGGATTGCTATTGGCATACAGCGATAGGGCGCCAGTAAGAACTACAACCAGTCCGATAGCTCCTAGTAACCCAGCTAAGTTAGCATTGTCTGTGTCCCGCAGTGGGCCTAATTTGGCAAAGGGGCCAAATAGCCAGTAACCATGAGCCATACCAACTTCCAAACCGCGTCTAGCAGGAGCCAGACCTGGGCGATAGGCAGGTAAATTATTAATGAACCCCTTGATCAAGGGAGAAGAATTAACCGGGGTTTCTAGGTTGCCTAGCTGTGGATCGCCGAATGCGGGAAAAACAACTTCCCGATTTCTGGGATCGCTGGGAAGATTCTTTGATGCATCTACTGCTTGTGCCATATTTTATGTTCAGCCTCTAAATTAAAATGGTGGCATTTTTATATTAATAATAATTGTCGCTAAAGAAGCATTTTGTTTAGGAAGTTTAGAAAAATTAATTTAGCTGATTTTAAAACTGTGAAACTCGCGATCTGTAAACAGTATCACGAGTTTCAAAAAACTATTTTTGCTGCATATTTTTGTGATAATTCTGCCTAACTAAGCTGAATACATCAACTACACAATATTAAGCAAAAAACAAGACATTGATTCAACAGTCCTAAATTCCATTTGACACTTATGGCAGTGGGTGGAAAAGTAGGTCTGGGAAAAAGCGGTTGAATTCAATCAAGATACCTGCTGTGATGGTCAGCCAGATGGTAGCTGCCACAGGCGCTGTGGAAATGAATTTAATCAAATAAGCTGATTGATCGCCTTTGTCTGCCATGAATTTAGTCTCCAAAACGAATGAATTAGTTAAGCTGATTTAGCGTGGAGAAATAGGGATTTCTGAATCCTTAGCTGCTAATTTTCCAGAGAGCAATTCTTGGACTGCTGCTGCTGGCCAAGCAAAGCCTGAAACTATTATGGGTAGTGCCAAACCAATATCGATTTGGATTTCTTTTAGTTCAGTGTCAGATTCCTTTTTAATTGCTTGCAGATAGGCACGACCTACCCAACCAATCCAACCAGCAATATATAGAAACAAAATGCTAGGGATCAAAAAGTCACCAGCACGATCTAGACGACCATCAACAATCAAGTGTGGGTATCCTTCAGGGCCGCACAACGCCTGAGAATAACGCTCAAACCGCTTTTTCCCTGATTGGGGATCGGCGGTGGTGTTACGGGCATTAGCTGCTAGCTCTTGAAAAGCGGCATTGTCTTTACACGGTGTCAAATTAGCCCCTAAAGCTTGCGCTGGGGGGGCAAAGTTGAACCAAAGACTAATCGCTAACATCAAAGCAAACAATCGTCGCATAGAGTTGTTTCCTTTTATTACAAAACAAGAAGTTTTTTGTACAAAACGAAGCGGCTTGTACAGTTGTTTATTTGCATAACTAGGAAGTCATCATACTCTTGGGTGGGAACCGAGTAAAGTTTAAGTAAATAAAAGTTAAAGCTTCTCAACCAAAATAGAGTGTTGAGTGCCCAGTTAGAGCGTCGAGTATAAGAATTGTTGTTGTAGGGTAGTAAAGAAGCAAGATTTTCTCTCTATTACTCAGGACTCCAGACTCAGCACCCAGCAGTGATTACTCTCAATGACAACCGTTTTAGCAATAGAAACCAGTTGTGATGAAACAGCCGTCGCAATTGTTAACAATCGTAAAGTTTGTAGCAGTATTGTAGCCTCACAAATTCCAGTCCATCAGCAGTATGGCGGAGTAGTGCCAGAAGTAGCGTCTCGCCAGCACCTGGAAACCATCAATGAAGCGATCGCACAAGCCTTAGAGCAAGCCCAACTAAATTGGGGACAAATTGACGCAATTGCCGCCACTTGTGCCCCTGGACTTGTAGGAGCGCTATTGGTGGGGTTAACTGCTGCCAAAACTCTAGCGATGGTACACAACAAGCCATTTTTGGGAGTTCATCACCTCGAAGGTCACATTTACGCAACTTACTTGAGCGAATCAACTTTAAATCCCCCTTTCCTTAGCTTACTGGTTTCAGGCGGACATACAAGCTTGATTTATGTCAAAGATTGTGGTAACTACGAAACCTTGGGACAAACCCGTGATGATGCTGCGGGTGAAGCCTTTGATAAAGTGGCGCGATTGTTAAAGTTGGGTTATCCGGGCGGGCCAGTGATTGACAAGTTGGCACAAAAGGGCAATCCTCAAGCCTTTGCTTTACCAGAAGGAAGAGTTTCTCTACCCGGTGGGGGGTTTCATCGTTATGATGCGAGTTTTAGTGGGTTAAAAACGGCTGTATTACGTTTGGTGCAGCAGTTAGAGAAAGATGGCGGACAAGTGCCAGTGGCAGATGTAGCAGCGAGCTTTCAGGATGCGGTAGCGCGATCGCTAACCAAAAGAGCGATCGCCTGTGCCCTAGACTATGGTCTAGACACAATTGCCATCGGTGGCGGTGTAGCAGCAAATAGCGGCTTGAGAAAAAACCTCCAAGCCGCCGCCGTTAAACATAACCTACGCGTCCTATTCCCACCTCTAAAATTCTGTACCGATAACGCTGCCATGATTGGCTGTGCCGCCGCTGACCATCTATCCCGTGGTCATACGTCCCCCCTTACACTAGGTGTTGAGTCTAGGCTAGGGCTTACTCAGGTGATGAAGTTGTATCAATTTGTTGAGTAGTCATTTGTCATTTGTCATTTGTAACGACCAATACCCTATACCCTATAACTATTGACTATTGCTCGGATGTGATCGGCTACTGCATCCGGCTGTTCCAACATAGCCAGGTGTCCGCAATTAGGAATTTCCAGAACATTGTCACCACAATATTGAAAAAGCCTGTGAAAGCTGGCTAAATGGCGCACATACTTGGGTTCCATAACCTTGTCTTCCGCGCCAGCCAAAAAATAAACTGGCTGCTTCAGTTGAGATACTAACTCAGGTAAACGATTGATTTCTTCTTCAGTTGTGGAGTCTAACAAAGTTCCTAGAGCCGCTTCTGGGTCAGCCACAACGAAATCTATTACTCGCTGACGTGCCCAATGGCGCTCTAAAGGACGAACCACACTAGCTCTGGTAAACAGCAAATCAATCAAAGGCACTTGGGACAGCCAGCGCGGACGGACTTGCAAAAATTTCTGACCCGCCGAGCGAAACTGCTCAAAGGCTTCTTTGAGGTAAATACCACCGCCAGCGTTGATACAGATAACTCCCTTAACACACTCAGGCATTCGATCTGCTCCCCAAAGAGCGATCGTCCCGCCTAATGAGTGACCAATTAGCCAAGCACTCGTAATATTTAGCTGTTTCAGGAGAGCTGCTAAATCCTGAGTATACGCAGCAGGAGTATAAAGAGAATCAAAAGATGAGCCATCCACACTACTGGAGATGGGCGTCAGACTCAAAGACGTTTGCGATCGACTAAAATCGGTTTTTACCTGGGATTGGGATTCACCAAAACCCCGCAAATCATAGGACAGGCACTGCAAATCATCTGATAGGCGGGAAATCACAGGTTGCCAATATCCACGGCTATTGAGCCAACCGTGGATAAATACTAAAGCATGGGGGCAGGAAGTGGGAGCCGTTAGCTCGTATGCGTGTGAAACGCCCAAGATTTCGATAGTTGCCATACTTGTATCGTACCCTTAAGGACGGGTGCGACTAAATACTAAAGTGGAAAGAGTTAGAAGTTAGGAGTTAGGAATTTTTAACTCATAACTCATAACTTCTCACTTTTTTTATTTACCCAGCAACCTCTGTCGCACTCCTTCAGCAATTTTGTGACCCAGATATTCAGGAATGAGGCTTTCATTCGGCCCTAACAAGTAGAGAATTAGCCGTGTACGTCCGCGCCAAACCAATAAATTGGCATTGACTACCAAAAGGTCTTCCTGCCAGATAGCGTACATCACTTTGTAGAATAATCCTGGTTGATTATCAGCTTCAATCACTAGGGCAGGGAGATGAAATACCGGATCGACGTAAAACTCAGTTTGTACCTGCTCTAAGCCAGTGTCAAGATTAAATTCTACTGCCAGCATCTCTTCTACCTCAAACCGACCTCCTAAAGCCTCGCGAATGGCGCGACAGACATTTTCTGCGGTTTTCTCGGTCAAGGCTTTACTACCACGAGATACCAACAGTTTGATAAAAACTAACATTGGCGGACGGATTTGACCGTATAGACTTAAACCGTGGATAGTCAACCCATAAGCTGCTAGTACACCAAAAATATCGCTGAGGAGAAAAGACTGGTTGCGGTAGGCAAAATGCAGGGCACTTTTGCTTCCTTCCGGTTTCAGTTCAATAACAGCGCGTCTAGTTTTATAGAGACGGTAGGCTAACCGCAAATTTTGCAGTTGAATTTCACTACTGACGAATTGCTCATAAAACTGGGGAAACGCTCGGTTAAAGCGCTTTAGGAGTTCCAGTGTCGAAGATTTTAAACCAGAAGCCATTGTTAAGGGTAAAACTCGCTTGCTTTCGTCATCTGGGGGCTGGGTGTTGGGGGTTGGGTGTTAAGGACTAGGGACTGAGGATTGGGGACTGGGAGGACAAGGGGACAACAGAAGAGTGTTCTCGATACCCAATGCCTAATCTTCGTGTATACAATTCACTCCTAAGCTAACGTGCATTTAAGCTCTATACGAGCAATTGCCAGGATTAGGTTTTTCCATTATGAATTTTGAATTTTGAATTGTTTATATCCTTACCGTTTTGGTGAATTTCTCCTAGCCTTTACAACAAAATGCTAAAGTTGAAAATGATTGGTGTGAAACACGCTCTAACTGGCTGCTACCATTGCAAATCCCGAAAACAACCGAAAAACTTTGAGTGTAAAGGGTAATAAATGGGGGTAGCGATGTTAAAAGTGAATCAACACTCCTGAGAGTGGAAACCAATTCAGTTATACTACCCGAACCGCGTTGGCATGGGTTTTTGGAAAACTTGGTTTAGTACTCCTGAATCTGTAGGGACAACTAGGACAAATCTCTTTGAAGAGCATACAGCAGAAACTGCGGGCAACTCTAGCCCCAGTAGTATTAGCGAAGCTGCTTCAAAGGAGGCTCGGATCGTCTTCAGCACGGAACGAGATATTGACCTATATGAGCTAGAAGAACTCTGTGATGCAGTTGGTTGGTCGCGTCGTCCTCTAAGAAAAGTAAAAAAAGCTATTGAGCATAGTTTTCTCGTTGCCTCAATGTGGCAAGTGAGAGGAAACCAAAAGCGGCTCATTGGTTTTGCCCGTGCTACCTCAGATCACGCGTTTAATGCCACTATCTGGGATGTAGTGGTTCACCCAGACTTTCAAAGTCAAGGACTGGGGAAAGCGCTGATGAAATACGTCCTCAAAAAACTTAGGAGTGAAGAAATTAGTAATGTCACTCTCTTCGCTGACCCCCATGTTGTAGATTTCTACCGAACTATGGGATTTATGGCCGATCCAGAAGGCATCAAAGGCATGTTCTGGTATCCTCACTAATGCTCAATCCAAATAAAACCCGATTCGCACAATAAAATCAGGTATTAGTAGTACAAATCTATTATTTAAATTTGGTTTGACGAGGTTTAGCCGACGAACGCACAAGTAATATCTCTTGTAAAACTAAGTCGGCAGACAAACCTTTATCAGTCTAAATATCTAATCTAGCTAGTATTTGCAGAAGATATAAATATATTAGGCATGAGCGATGTTATGTGATATGATTGCCTTAACGCTTTTGTGAAAGCGCGATCGCTTTGATGGGGATTTAAAACCAAACCCAAAAAAGCGGATGAGTATAACGGGATGTAGCGCAGCTTGGTAGCGCGCCTGCTTTGGGAGCAGGATGCCGCAGGTTCAAATCCTGTCATCCCGATTTAATTAATATAGTTAACAGTTAAGGCAGTTAGTTAGGTTTTATTTACTAACATCTGCAATTTAATTGGATATTTTTATGGAGAAGATCAATTAAGCTGTTCTGCTGTTGAAGCTTAATAGGTAAATTTCGTAATTAAGTAGTAAGGTGATTTTTAACACTGAGCTTTGTATAGATTTGAGAAGATATTAAAGCGATCGCAGATGGAACGATTGATTAACTAATAGCGTCAACTAATTTTAGAAAAAGCCGATAAAATGGCATTTATCATCTCTAAGGTTGGAGAGATGGAGAGAGTTTTTGCTGTTTGAGAAGACATATAATAAGCATCTACGGCATTTCGCGGTCATATAGCGAAGCAAAACCTAGAAAAACACAACGTTAGCACAGCCAATTTGTGAAAACGATACTACAGCAACTATAAATAGTTAGGGAACATTGGATTTTGACCGTTGAGCTTAACACTCAACCTCAACGCGCATAATGAATTTTTCACAACTGAAATAGATTGCTATATAACTAAAGCTAGTTGGTGCTGTGCAAATCCAACCATTTGTTAATTTAATTGGACTATTGATGCGAGGAGCAGTCATGAAATCATTTATTCGCTTAGGCGCAACATTGGGTATAGCTGGCAGTGTATTTTTAACGGGGCTTTCAGGAATAGGCAATCTACCAGGAATGGGCAATCTAGAGGCGATCGCTCTGCCACAAGATCAGGTCGTGAAAAAGCTCCAAGAAGTACCTGTATTCACGCTCACCAATCCTAAAGGCGAATTCGTAGTTCTTTCGAGAAACAACGCATCCAAGCCTGTATCACAAGTGGGATTTTTTATTAGCAAGCAAGATGCTCAAAAATTCCTTGACAATCGGCTCAAAAAAGAAAATCCCCAGTTGGCAAGCACTCTACAGGTTAGACCTTTGTCCTTGGCAGACTACTATAAAATAGTCCAAGAAAGCAAAAAGAAATCAGATTCTGTGATTTATACTTTAGTGCCAACGCAACAGCAAGTAGCCTCGGCAACAAGTATGCTCAATCAAAATGGTAAAAAGGGAGAGCAATTCAATGGTATTCCCTTATTTGTACCAAAATTTAAGAAAGATAATAGCTATCTGACTATTCCCCTTGCTAAAGGTAATGAGCGATACATCCCTTTCTTTTTTGAGAAAGAACAAGCAGTGGCTCTGTTAGAAGAATTCAAAAAAGCCGTGCCAAAGGAAGGAGCCAATACTGAAATTCAGGTGGTGGATTTGTACGGTGTTATGGAAGCTCTCAATAGCAGCAGCGATCCTAGTATCAATAAAATTGTTCTATATCCATCACGGGAGTCGATCAACTTTATTCGCTCCCTGGCGCCAAATCAATCACCCGGTGCCAAGCCAGCTCCTGCCGCCGCTCCGAAAAAATAACGGATATGCGTTCCAAGGTTGAGCTATGGGGGAGAAACATCTGATAGTCTCTGGTTTACAACTTTGGCAGTGGCGGAATGCAGCTCTCAAAGCAGCGATCGCCACTGATGTGCCACCAATGGAGGTAGATTGGCTGCTCCTGGAAGTTGCTGGATTAGACCGCTTGGCACTGCGTTTAGAGTCTTTTAAAAACTGGCCGCAAATTCAATTGCAATTGCCGCTAGAAGAGTTAGAGCAGCTGTGGCAGAGGCGATTAAATGATCGCTTACCAGTGCAGTATATTGCCGGAGCTACAACTTGGCGTCAGTTTAAAATTGCGGTGTCGAGTGCAGTTTTGATTCCTAGACCAGAGACAGAGTGTTTAATCGATTTGGCTGAAGCATCTGCTAGCAATGCTTCAGAACACTGGGCAGATTTGGGTACTGGGAGTGGCGCGATCGCCATCGGATTAGCAGATGCCTTGCCAAAAGCCACAATTCATGCAGTTGATTACAGTTTAGAAGCTCTAGCGATCGCTCGAACCAACGCTGATAATTTGGGTCTTGCTGACCGGATTCAATTTTATCAAGGTTCCTGGTGGGAGCCACTGACATTCTTAAAAGGTCAGTTCAGTGGTATGGTGTCAAATCCCCCTTACATACCTACCAGCACCTTACCGACTTTGCAACCAGAAGTCGTTAACCACGAACCACATCTAGCTTTGGATGGTGGGGCTGATGGCTTAGATTGCATTCGTCATTTGATCGAAGTCTCCCCTAGTTATTTGCAATCGGGTGGCGTCTGGCTAATTGAGATGATGATAGGGCAAGCAGATGTGGTGCGAGAACTTTTGCAAAATCAAGGTAGCTATTGTAAGATTCAAATTCACGCTGATTTAGCTGGAATTGAACGCTTTGCCCTGGCCTACAAAAGTTAGGAGTGATGAGTGATGAGTTATGAAATTCTTTACTCCTAACTTCTAACTCCTAACCTTGTAAACATGACCCAAGTTTCTCTAACAAATTTAATAGCTGGCGCACGTGCTGGTCTTTTGGTCAGCTTTCCGACGGATACTGTTCCGGCACTTGCAGCGATACCAGAGAAAGCAGCATTAATTTTTGCGGCGAAACAACGCAGTCAAGACAAACCTTTGATTTTGATGGCGGCTAGTGCTGGAGATTTATGGCCGTATGTCAAAGGTAGTGAGAATGAATATAAAGTTTGGCAAGAAGTAGCAGATAAATATTGGCCAGGAGGGCTGACATTAGTTTTGCCAGCGAGTGAACGCTTACCAAAAGTTATGAATCCCATCGATCCAACAACAATTGGGATTCGAGTACCAAACAGTGCGATCGCTCAAACTATTTTGGCGCAAACAGGCCCTCTTGCCACCACTAGCGCCAATTTTTCTGGTCAGCCGCCTTTGCAAACAATGACAGAAATTGAAACTCAGTTTCCCCAGGTTCTGACTTTAGCAACGACAGAATACCAGAGTGAAATACCAGGGATGGGTATACCTTCCACCGTTGCCAAATGGACAGGGATAAATTGGCAGATTTTGCGACAAGGTGCGATCGAGTTAGATTTATCGAGTGATAACCAAGTATAGGTAGCTATAATGTTGTTTTCATGGTGTTAACAACAGAGAAATCTGAAACAGTTTGCGCTGTTGTACTTAATTAACAAGTTAATAATTGCCAGATATGAATTGGAGCAACTGGATATATCTAGGAGTAGGAATAGCACTAGGTATGGTTTTCCATCAGTTATTTGGGCGATGGCTACGCCCAAAGCAGGCATCGCCTAATGTTTCATCTAGCTCATCCCCAGTAGCGCCATCAGCTGAACAGGATATGCCACTAATATCACAACAGCTACAGCAAACGCAGCTGGCATACCTGATGGCAAGGGAAATGAGCCAGTTTAAAGCTGGTTTTTTGGCGCGGACTACTCATGAATTGCGATCGCCTTTTAATGGTTTGATTGGCTTACATCAATTAATTTTGTCAGATTTGTGTGAAAATCCAGCTGAAGAGCGAGAATTTATTGCCCAAGCTCACGAGCGAACGCTGAAGCTGTTGAAGCTAATGGATGAAATTCTTAATGTTGCTAGAACTGAACACGGCACCAATAAATTAGATATTCAGCCCAGACCCTTAGCCCAAATTTTAGAGGAGGTTCATGACTTAACTTATATGCTGGCGGCAAATCGCAATTTTCCCTTAAAATTATTACCCACCGACTCAGAAATTTATGTTTTGACAGATTACCTCTGGCTCCGCCAAGTATTGATAAGTTTAATAGACACTGCCATTACTCAAATGGAGGAAGGCAGCATTTGTATTTCCACTAGCACTTTACCTACAAATAATTTTGTAAACATTTGGCTAGATTTACCAACCCATGCTGTAACATCGAGCGAACCAATTGATTTGCTCAAATTTGAAGATCGGTTGACCCAGATTGAACAAAAGAAGGCTGCTCTTTCCCCAGGAATGAGACTATTAATCAATCAAACTTTGGTGGAAGTTATGGGAGGAAAGTTAGAAATCTTGCCCTCGACTACTGTCAAGGAACCACTTCAACAGCTTACCAGACTACAAATCTCTATCCCCCTAGTGATTCCTGAAACTGAACTTCTGTAGCAGAAACGAAAGCACGATTAGCTTGATTGTGTAACACCATCGTAGTGGTGCTGTTGGTTTGAAAACCAATCTTTTCGTAGAAACCCTGTTGGTAAGTAGTCATCAGGTAAACTCGCTCAACTGACTTCATACGAGGATGTCTCAAAACGGTTTCTACTAAATTGCTTCCCAAGCCACTATGTTGATACTCTGGATGAATCACAACATCCCAAATTGTGGCGCGATAGATGCCATCAGATGTTGCTCTTGCAAAGCCAATGAGCCGATCGCTATTCCAGACGGAAATCACTGGCTCACTATTGGCAATAGCTATACCTAAGTCTTCAATACTGCGTCCCTTTGCCCAGAAAGCGGAAACGTTTAACAATTCTTGGAGTTGATAAAGGTCAATTTCAGACTTGCGATCGCTAAACTTAATCTGAAGATCGTTCATGTATGGCATCCACTTTTAGCAAGTATCTTTGAGCAGACATTTGATGAAATTAAATATGCACGATCCAGAAATCTTGTAGAGACTTAGCACTACTACATCTCTACATTCTTTTCAGCAGATGTCTCGTACAATGTCTAAGCTAGTAATGAAAAGTTTGTAGTAAGCACTTTAGTGCTGAGAAAATTAAGGACTAAAGTCCTTACTACGAACTTGCTTACCCATCAATTTAAACTTTGATTTAAGTCATATTTTGCTATAAATTGCTGTACGTGTAGAGAAAGAAAATTTAATGACAAACCCACTTCCATAGAGGATGAGTTGCTCCCTGTTGACGTATCCGATAAACTTGTTTTTCTAAACGTTGTTTTTCCTGCGGTGGTAGTCCAAGTAGAATATTCCGACTTTGCCAAACTAAAACAGCAGCAGTCATCCCCAGACAAAAAGCGAGACCGAAGGTAGACAGTGGATGGTAAAATAATCCAAATCTCACTGCCACCCAGGTAAAATATTGTTGCCACAGAGCAATTTCTGCACGCAGACCCCACAAGGAGACAGGCGCAACGGTCAGCCATAGACAGCCCACAAATAGCCACCTGCCATATACTGTTAGCTGATGTAGCCTTTGTACTTGTTGAGCAAACGATGGGTCAGATTTTTCAAAATCTGGGACAGTATTTAATCGTTCTTCCGGTTGATCCATAGGGGAATAAAATTGCAAGGCGTGGGTGGGCAATTCAAAATGCTTTCACCCAATTGTGAAATATACACAAGTTTAACTATCTTGGGAACTGGGAGATGTATCAATTGAATCAGCGTTGTCTAACACCTGGGATTCCCCTTTACGCTCTCGCCACCAAGTTAGAAGCGTACTGGCAATGAAAATACTCGAATAAGCTCCCATTGTGAAGCCAATAATCAAAGCAAGGGAAAAGTATTTCAGTGTTTCCCCACCAAATAGAAAGATTGCAGATAATGTCAGTAATACGGTTAAGGTAGTGTTGATCGATCTTGTCAATGTTTGGTTAACCGCATCATCTACAATTTCGGCAATCGGCTGTTCGGGATGGATTTTAAGGGTTTCCCGAATGCGATCGTAAATCACCACTGTATCGTTGACTGAAAAACCTGTGATGGTAAGTAAGGCGACGATAAAAAGGCTATCCACTTCGATGCCCGCCACCAAACCCAAAATTGAAAAAGCCCCTACTGTGATCAAGATATCATGGAGTAGGGCAACGATCGCAAACACAGCATAATCTAACTGGAAGCGGAAAGTCATGTAGATAGTAATACCGATGAAGGAAACTATCAGAGCTAACATCCCGGATGTAAACAGTTCTTTTCCCAAGGTGGGGCCAACGGAGTCAATCTGGTTCTTTTGTGGGTCAAAAACGCCGATTTCTTCGCTCAAAGCGTTTTGTAATTTGGTACGCTGATCGACACCCAAATCTTTTGACCGAATTAGTACGCCATTTTCTGCACCATTTTCCGAGACAAGTTGGATACTGCTATCACCTAGTCCCTGTGCTTTTGCTACTTCCCGGACAGCGTTGATATCAATTGGTTTGTCGCAGTTACCGGGTTTGGTGCAATCTCGAACAAACTGCAACCGCGTACCACCGATAAAATCTAAACCGGGGCGTAAGGGGGAACGAATATTCGGTTGTTGCCAAGAAATCACCATTGAGATGATACCAGCGATGATGATAGCAGCAGAAATACTCCACCAAAGCGATCGCGATTTATTAATACTCAGTTTCATGGAGTCACCTCTGCCTTATTCGATGCTGGCAGGTTTGGACAGAAAAGTTCTGTCTTGCGCAAGGAGTGAATTGAAATTGCCAAAAATAGCAATGTCCGACTACAGGTAATTGCGGTAAACATACTCACAGCTACCCCCAAAGCTAAGGTTAGAGCAAAGCCTTTAACTAAACCAGACCCCAACCAAAACAGGGCAGCGCAAGCAATCCATGTAGTGACGTTGCTATCCAAAATACTAGAAAATGCTCGGTAAAAACCAGATTCTACAGAACGATACAAAGATTTACCCGCCCGCAATTCTTCCCGCGTCCTTTCAAAAATTAGCACATTGGCATCAACTGCCATCCCAATACTGAGAATAAAACCAGCAATTCCTGGCAAAGTCAGGGTAACGCCCAACAAAGCAAAGGTTGCCCAAGTTAAGAGGGAGTAGATCACTAGTGATACATCCGCAATCAATCCTGGTAGTCGATAGTAAACCACCATGAATATTAATACTAAAGTCAAACCACCGACTCCAGCATAAATACTACTTTGAATGCTATCTTTACCCAAGGTTGCTCCGACTGTCCGCCTTTCTGCGATTTCTACTGGTACGGGTAATGCGCCACCGCGTAACTGCACGCCTAAGTCATTGGCTTGCTGGGCGGTAAAACGTCCTGTAATTACGGCAGAACCACCAGTAATGCCAGTAGCGGCAAATTCTATACCCACGGTGGGAGCGCTAATCAGTTCATTGTCCAGAAAAACACCAATGCTACGCCCAGTACCGGCGAGATTTTTCGTTAAATTGGCAAACAGTTCGCCACCCTTTTGGTCGAAGCGAATGGCAACATTCCAGTTGTTACCTTGAGTGGGTTCACCATAGGCATCCTTGAGGTATTTGCCAATTAGCGGTGGATCGGTGCTTTCAAACAATTCTGCGATCGCTTGATTATTTTTTTGTAAGTCTTCTTGATTCTTGACAATTGCCGCTTTGTCGGTACTCTTTCTTAATTCTTCTTGCTTGAATTTCAATTCGGCTCTTGATGCTTGAAAAGCAAGCAGTTGAGTTTCTGTATTCGCCTTTTGGGTACGAAATTCTAACTGTGCTGTACCCCCTAGCACCCGTTCAGCTTGTTCTGGATCGTTGACTCCTGGTAGTTGCACCAGTATTTTATCTGCGCCGACTGTTTGGATTACTGGCTCAGAAACACCTAAACCATTAATCCGGCCTTCGACAACTTTCTTCACACCTTCCAATTCTCGTTCGGTGATTTTGGGAATATCCGCTGATGGTTTCACCTGAATTGTGAGCTGTGAACCTCCGCGCAAGTCCAGCCCCAGGGGTATCGGAATTGTGGCAATCACCGTAATAGCGGCGATTATCAGGACTAAAATCAAAATTAATAGCGATCGCTGTCTTTGCATACCATAACTCGCAACTGACAAAGGCTATAATAGCGCTCTTTTGAGGAGTTATGAGTTGGGAGTTGAGAGTTAGGAGTTAGTAGTTGAGAGTTAGGAGTTAGGAGTTGTAAATTCAAGATTTAATTCTTAACTCCTCACTCCTAACTTTTCACTCCTAACTTTTAAACTCGCAAAGCCACCATTTTTTCCACAGCTTCTACGATTTGCTCTGGTTGGATGATTGTTAGTCGTTCCAGATTGCCATTGTAAGGTGTGGGAATATCTTGGGAAGAAAGCCGCAGTACTGGCGCATCCAATTCATCGAATAAGCGATCGTTTATTGAGGCGATGACTTCTGCTCCAATACCCGCAGTTCGCATGGATTCTTCCACAACAATGACTTTATGGGTTTTACGTATTGATGCACCAATGGTATCAAAATCTAATGGTTTGAGGGATATTAAATCGATAACTTCTGGATCGTATCCTTGTTTTTCAAGAGTTTTTACCGCTTGTAGCACATGATGGCGCATTCGGGAATAAGTGATAATTGTGACATCTTTTCCCTCACGCACAATTTCTGCTTTATCTAGTGGTAGTAAATATTCTTCTTCTGGTAAATCTTCTTTCAAGTTGTAAAGTAAAACGTGTTCAAAGAATAACACTGGATTATCATCGCGGATAGCGGATTTCAGCAGTCCTTTAGCGTTTCTTGGCGTGGAGCAGGCAACAATCTTCAGCCCTGGCACAGCTTGGAAGTAAGTTTCTAGTCGTTGGGAATGTTCTGCGCCTAGCTGCCGTCCTACACCTCCAGGGCCGCGAATTACCATCGGAATTTTAAAGTTACCGCCAGAAGTATAGCGGAGCATCCCAGCGTTGTTGGATATTTGGTTGAAGGCAAGCAGTAAAAAGCCCATGTTCATACCTTCAATGATCGGACGTAACCCAGTCATTGCGGCTCCCACAGCCATCCCGGTAAAGCTATTTTCAGCAATGGGGGTATCTAGAATGCGGAGTTCGCCATATTTTTGGTACAGGTCTTTGGTAACTTTATAGGAACCGCCGTAATGCCCTACATCTTCACCGAGAACGAATACGCTGGAATCACGCGCCATTTCTTCATCAATGGCTTCCCGTAAGGCGTTGAAGAATAGTGTTTCTGCCATTTAGACCTTTTAGTACGATTATGGTTTTAGAATTTTATCGTGCTGCTGTCACAAATACAGTGAGCGATCGCACTAGTTAGAGTTTAGGTTTTTTAAATAAACGGCCCCTAGCATAGAGCGAGTGATTGCCATAACTATATCAAAGCTATTTAATTTCGATTTTAGATGTTTTATGAGCGATCGCCTCTGACTCTGGCAAATGCGGCTGATTTATCTATGTAATAAAACGTAGGACTATGTGTAAAATATACTCAAAAATTCTCAATTGAAAGATACTAACTGTACTCCACTCACACCAGAGTAAAAATTTGTTGTAGCAATAATTTAAATATGCCTACTGTAGAACAATTGAAAACGTTGTTTATCTTAAGTTTTTGGGCTACTAAAATGTATTTACCTCTGTTTTTAGTGCGAATCGATGAACGAACAAAAAATCTTGTAATTCTTGCTGGTGAAGAAAATAAAATTATAATTTACCTAGACGGGAAGTGGAGATATGTATGAGTGAGCTAGATTTTATGACAATGCCCCGTGCCCAATTGCGTCAATATATCCTTGACCATAGAGAAGATGATGAAGCTTTTCAAACTTATCTAGATAGATTCACCTCTGAAGACGCTGTAATCTTTCCTGCACCACAGTCAATAGATGATTTAGAAAACTTCCTAGAGTTGCATCAACAGAACCTAGAAAGACTACGAAAGCAAGCTTAAGCCCTCGCAACCTTCCAACAAAATTTTATCAGCGATCGCCTCCCACTCTGGCAAAGAAGGGAATTCTCTATTTATGTACTAAAAGATTGACAATTTACCTATCATGTGCATAGCTAACTTCAACAAATACAACCATTTTGTAGGACACGCAAGATGGGTGTCCTACAAAATTCAAATCACCAAGGATTAATTACCAGCAGCCAACTTATCCAAGAAATCGATTTTTACAGCCAGATTGGTTATATCCTGATTGGTTTCTAAGTTCTTAATTTCAGCATTATTCAGGGCAACAATATAGGGTTGTTCACCAACCCAGGCAATAAGAGGCCCGCCAGAAGAACCACCTGCGGTAGCGCAATTATGCAAAAGTACCCCTGACTCCTCCCCAACAATGCTACACCCAGTTTCAAAGCTTGCAGTCCATCCTGTACCAGCAGTCAGGTCTTCATAGCCTTTTTTCTTGGGATTGGGAAAATCGCCAGAGTAGCCAACAAAAGATAACGTTTTCGGGTTATTAATGAGAGTCGAAGAACGCAAAGATTTCCAGCCTAAATGACCATACTTCCGACCGAGAGGCTGATTAATTTTGAGAAGTGCCCAGTCGTTTATCTGATTTGTGAGCTTGTCATCAGTAAAATCTGTACCGTAAACAACTTGCTCTACTAAAACAACATCTGTTTTATCCTGCATAACACCATTAATTACATTTGGCATAAACAGAATTTTTTGACTTAATTTATGGGTATCAGGATCAATAACGCAATGGGCATTTGTCAAAACTATATCATCATCAATTAAAGTTCCTGTGCAATGATAGCTTTTGGCATCAGTTGTTGTGCCCTGGACTCGACCAATACTTGACCAAGGATATTTTCTGCTAGTCATGGGGATACGATAATCTCTACCAGTCGGTATTCCCCGGTTGGCTTCATCTGCTTTTTTCGACTGATTGAGGTCAGAAGGTTTAAAAGGCTTTCCATTCGCAGGTAGTTTGAATTGAGATGCTTCTTGAAATTTGCTGAATTTTGGTGGTTTAATTTGTTGAGTTTCTGTCTGTGCTTGTGCATGAACTGATACCCAAGCACCCAAAGTTATCGCACCAATAATTCCAGCAAAAAATTGCTTGTAGATATGCTTGTTAGTCATTGATAAAATTCCTTAGTTAATTAATATTTGCAAATTCATCATTAATTCCGAATGGCGTTAGCGTCGCGGTAGGTCGTTCGCTTTTAGCGTCTCGTATAGAGCGTCATTGCGAATTGTTTTGCCATTCGCCTTGCACAGTAAAAGCAGCCCAAAAATAAGGATCTTTCCACTCTTTCTGTTGCCACAAATATAGTTGTGCTGCTCTAAGAGCAGCAGTTGGTGATTTACCTTGCTGCAACATTTGACGATAAAATTCGCTCATTAATTCCTTCGTTCCCTCATCGTTCACACTCCATAAAGACACCACAACTCGTTGTGAACCTGCATACATCAATCCTCTTGTTAATCCCACCAAGCCTTCTCCCTGAACTTGCTTACCGCGTCCGGTATTACAGGCACTTAGCACCACTAAATCAGCAGGTAAATCAAGATTGAAGATATCGTTTAGTCGCAGATAACCTCTTATGGGTTTACCTTGTTTATCTACCAACGAAAGTACGATTCCTGATAATTCTGGATTGATGTTATCAGCAAAGCCGTGAGTAGCAAAATGAATGATGCGGTATTGACTCAGTTGTGGGTTAGTTACCCAGTTGTAGTTAGCATCAAAATCAAGAGCTTGCAGGCTATCTTTTGGCGATACGAGTTTGAGAATTGCCTCTGCTTCCAGGCGAGTACCATCAAGTGGGGCCCAACCATCGCGGTTGAGATTTTTGGCAGCCCTTGCTAGGGCAGAACGTTGTTCGTCGAATTCGGGAGTTGAGGCATCATCATTTAGTTTGCCTGTCACAAGGCAATTATCTTTATGAGTTACGCGACAATCATCAGCACTAAATACGGGATTAGCAAGGACGGCTAGGGCTTTGGGTGCTGCTTTGCGCCCTTTGGTTTCTTGTCTGAGGATAGCTATGGTTGAAGCAGAAGGGAGATTAACAATTTCATGGTTGACTAGCAGGGGTTGGTAAGATTCTTGAGAGGTTAAGTCAGTTAACGCCGCAAAGGGAATATTTTCCAAAGCACCATCAGCCACAATTACTAAACGTTTTTTTCCTAACTTGTTAGCGATAGGAGCGAAGATGATTTGACTAAGTTGTTTTGCTGCTTTGAGGTTTTGATCAAAAGCTCTATCTAACAGAGATTGACGAAAATCATTTGTAGCATTCTCTATCTTTTCCTGTCCGGGTAGTTCATAAGTATCAAGAGAATTCGGAGTGACAACCCAAAGATAGCTATGTTCTTTACCCAAGGAATATTGCAATAGCAGGGTGTCTGAATCTAGTTGTTGCTGAATTTGAGTTAATTTCAGAGGGTTAGGATATTTCAGTGCTGCATATTTGGGACTACTTGTACGGATTTTGGTTTGCAGTTCTTCGTATTGGTTAAGGAGGTCGGCAATTTCTTTTTCGAGGTTTTGTATTGGGGTTGTGGGTGCTGTTTTATTCAGTAACTCTTGACGCAGTTTATCTCTAGCATCAAGTTGCTGCTGCAAGTTTTGTTCTTCTGCCAGTAGTTGCGGGTCAACGCCTTTACGGATTTTGGCATTGGCTTCTGTTAATAGTTCTAAAAGACCCCTGGCGCGAGAACGCTCACTAATATGCAGTGCTAATGCGTTGTATCCTTTAGATGGGTCTTTTTTGTGCAACTGCATCAGCAGGTCGATGTAGAACTGATAATAATCCTGTACAGTGGCAAAATAGGAAGTACGCAGTTCTTGACTGTCAATTTTGGTGCGTAAATCTTCAATGATTTTGATTGCTGCTTGAATATGTGTTTGAGCTTGTTGGAGGTTGCCGCGATCGCGTTCTAGGTTAGCCACGTTAAAGAGGGTGGTGGCTTCCTTTCCCCTATCCCCTACTGCACGGAGTATGGGTAAAGCTTGGTTGTAGTATTTGAGCGCTTCTTGCTTTTCTCCTAATGAGGGGTAGACACCGCCAAGATTATTGAGGGTGACGGCTTCCCCTTCTTTGTCCCCCACTGCACGGAGTATGGGTAAAGCTTGGTTGTAGTATTTGAGCGCTTCTTGCTTTTCTCCTAAATCGGAGTAGACTAAGCCAATATTGTTGAGGGTGGTGGCTTCCACTCTTCTGTCCCCCACTGCACGGAGTATGGGTAAAGCTTGGTTGTAGTATTTGAGCGCTTCTTGCTTTTCTCCTAATGAGGGGTAGACACCGCCAAGATTATTGAGGGTGACGGCTTCCCCTTCTTTGTCCCCCACTGCACGGAGTATGGGTAAAGCTTGGTTGTAGTATTTGAGCGCTTCTTGCTTTT
>NZ_CAWUDN010000025.1:0-77135 GCF_963920915.1 Nostoc sp. PCC 9305 | reverse complement strand
CTCATCCCTGAATATTTCTATTCATTTCGAGTGAACGAATCGCACCCACAGCCAGAAATCGATAGTCCAACCGAACCACGCTTTGAAAAGATTTAACAATAATTGCTAATTCGCAATTCGTAAAATTCTCAAGTTGCCTTTGGCGTAAGGATTTCTAAAGCTTTTTTCTAGTCTCTAACTACTGAAACCCACACTAAAGGGGAAGAATTTTTTAAATCTTCGTGGGGGAAACATGGGGATTTTTAGTTATGGTAAGGAGTGAATTTAAACCCTCCCCCCTTAACCTTTAAGCGATAAGTATTGAATCAAGGGTTTGGAGCGATTTTAGCACCCACTGAACAGTTACCTGTAAAAAATATTTTTGAAATTTGCATAACTTTCTATTCCAACTCAGATATGTATTCACGGCATAAGCTTCAACAACTTCCAAATTCAAAGTAATAGGATGCAAGAGAATGCTCATTTGCTCAACATAACTGACCCATACATTACTCCCAATTCGGTGTATGCGATCGCTGGCACATTTGTGGTAGAGGGAGGGCAAGTATTCTCACATTAAGAAACTTTACTTCTCCATATTGCATCTTGGACACTACTAAATTTTGAAACTAAACATGTGTTGGGCGCGACATCTCTTCTCTAATACATTGTAGTAATGTGACGAGAAAGTTGAACCTAATTGTTCCACTTGTAGAGGCAATTTGAGTCTGTATATCTGCGGTTTGACATCTTAAATTTTCCCAAAACCACCAATACCATCACGAAAACTATCTTGTAGGAAAAATATATTATGAGTAACGAGAAAAAAGTCACGTCTAACATCCCCACAAGGGGCGGAAAACCTGGGTATCGCCCTCATGGCACTGGGGTACGAGGTGGGGAATTTCCACCACAGTCTTCCCTGTTTGAAGGACGCTTTGGACGGATCTTTCGCACACTTCCTGCTGCTAATTTTTCTGTACAAGCACTTCATGCTCTTGCTGAAAAAATTACTGCGCCCCATGAAGAGGAGCAAACCCCAGAAAACGAGCCAGATGATGAGGAAAACCTCGGAACTGCTGAACACCCTGGTATCCCTGCTGGATATACTTACCTTGGTCAATTTATCGACCACGATCTAACTTTTGATCCGGCAAGTAGCCTCCAAGTAAAAAATGATCCAGAGGCTTTGATTGATTTTCGGACACCACGCTTCGACCTCGATAGCGTCTATGGACGTGGCCCAGACGATCAACCCTACTTATACGCGAATGATGGTTTGCACCTGCTTTTAGGCAAAAAACTTTCTGGGAGCGTTTTCGATCCAAACACCAGAGATTTACCACGCAATACCCCCAACTCTGGCGAACCTGCCCGTGCTTTGATTGGCGACCCTCGCAATGACGAAAACACTATTGTTTCACAACTCCATTCCACAATACTGCGCTTTCATAACCGAATCGTCGATTTTTTGACTAAACGCGATGGTCATCCACCTTCTTTCGAGACCGCTCAACAGGAGGTGCGGTGGCACTATCAATGGGTAATTCTACACGATTTCCTCCCCAGAATTATCGGTTGGGACACCCTGTTTGAGATCCTGCCTCAGCTCAAGCAAGAGAAGGAAAATAAGGAATTCTCTGAGTTTCAGCCCAACCTTAAGGTCTTTAAGTGGAAGAAGGAGCCTTTCATTCCTGTCGAGTTTTCGGCAGCAGCCTATCGCTTTGGACACTCGATTATTCGTCCAATTTATCGATTGAATACCAATGACCCAGGCACTAAGGAAAATCCAGGACGACGGATTATCTTCCCCAGTCCTGACGGTGATGTGAGCGAAACACTTACTGGTTTTCGTACCATTGAGGACGGTAGGGCAGTAGACTGGACTCTATTTTTCGATATTACCCCACTAGATCAACAAAAACCAAATACTCCAAATCGCGTTCAGTCTAGTTACAAACTCGATACTTCACTGGTAAATCCCCTTGGTACACTTCCAGAGAGTGTGGCGACAGTTGAGCATTCTTTGGCAGCGCGCAACTTGCTACGCGGGCTACGTTTGGGTCTGCCTTCTGGACAGGCTGTGGCAAAACATTTAGGTCTGCCTGTTATCCCTAATGAACAACTACGAGTCGGCAAGGCGACAGCAAAGGATGCTGCCAATAATCCTCTACTCACCAGCATCTCTCCAGAATTTAACAACCGAGCGCCGCTTTGGTACTACATTTTGGCAGAGGCACAGCTAGAGATACAGAAGGCAGCGCAACAGGGTCAACTGAGTGAGGATGAAATCAACAACATTCCTACCCGACTCGGCCCAGTAGGGGGGCGTATTGTTGGTGAAGTATTCGTGGGGCTACTTTTTGGAGACAGTCACTCTTATTTGCGTCAGTACCCAGGTTGGAAACCAATCTCTGAATTCCGCCGCAGTAAGGACGGCACTGTTAACCCCGATGGTGATTTTGGCGTACCAGAATTGATCTTGCAAGCAAAGAAATCTGTCTGAAGATGTTAGGGGATCTGCTCCCTGACTGCCTTATTGTTATATTTTTTATCAATACAGTAAGGGTCAAATCCCCAACTCAAGAGCTTCTCTTGCCTCTTTCAATCCAAAGAAACTGTTCTTGATTAGGGAAGTTGTATTTTACTTGTGAAGGTCAAAAGGTCTGTAGAAATCAAAACTAGTTATGCAGCTACTCCGAAAATTTAAGCAACTTTTTAAACTCCCTTGACTTGTCCTTACAAATCATGTTCATAGCCTGATTCCCTCAAGGTTTACCTCGATGGATCGAACGAGGCAAATTTTATTCCTGATTTGACCAATCGTTTGATAAATCGATAATCTTGCTCAAGATTCTTTAGATATTTAACTTGCCATCATTCATAATGATTGCACTATACTTATGATTTTTTGAGTTCATCAATTGCTTTTTGAAAAGCTGCATTTATATTGACGTTGATGATTCGTGCAGTTCCGTTATAGTCAGATTTTAAAGCCGTGGATATCGTGCATACTACCGCAATACTTCTAGGTTAAGGGGAAAAGGGGAATGGGAAAGGGAAAAGAAAAACTGGAAGCAATTGCATAAACTTACTTACTTAGCTATATTTCTTTTAACGTGGCATATTTGGGACAAAATGTCAGGGCATTGGACATATTTAACACCCATTGCCATTATGTGGATTACCGCTATTATGGCTTTATTTCTGATTCGTTTTTGGATTGAACGCCAGAATCAGCAACAAAAAAAGATGAGTATAACAAAAAAAGAAGTAGTTCGTAGATAGTTTACACAACGAACAGAATCTTCTCTCTTTGTTGTCCAAAGTCCAACTCAGAGGAAGTTCCTAACAAAGATTGCTCAATCTAAATAATGTTGTTAGTTGTGATTTGGAGTCTATAGTTAATGTCAAAGCTAATCCTCAATAAGGTTTCAGCAGCTTTAGTGATTACCATTGTAGCCTTGAGTAGCTTTAGTTTCTATGGTTTACTTTCACGATTCAAAACTCACACATCGACCTCTATATCTTTGCTTAATTTACAACCTTCTCACATTTTTAAAGGGCATTCAATATGGATTTATGCGATCGCTATTAGTCCAGATGGTAAAATTTTAGCTAGTGGTAGCTATGATGGCACGATTAAAATTTGGAATCTGCATACTGGCAAATTACTTCATACCTTTAAAGGCCATGCTGATGCAGTTAAGTCCCTTGCCATTAGTCGTGACAACCATATTCTGATCAGTGGTAGCTGGGATAACCGGATAAAAGTTTGGAATCTAGAAACTGGTGCTTTGCTGCATACCCTCAATGGTCATGTTGATGATGTGGAGTCTGTGGCGATTAGTCCAAATGGTCTTTTGGCTGCTAGTGGCAGTGCCGACAAGACGATCAAACTGTGGAATCTCCAAACTGGTCAACAATTACAGACACTTCAGGATACTGATACTGTAAAGTCTGTTGCCTTTAATCCAGATGGGAGAACTTTAGCTAGTGGCGACAATGATGGCACTGTTAAAATTTGGCAGCTAGACACTCAATCAGGAAAAGAAAGTGCAGTGCTAACACACACTTTCGTAGGTCATTCTCAAGGAGTATTATCTGTTGCTTTTAGCCCAAATGGGCAGATCCTAGCCAGTGGCAGTGCGGACAAGACGATCGAGCTTTGGCGGCTTAACGATCGCATATTGTTACACACACTGGTAGGACATTCTGCAAAAGTGTTGTCTGTAACTTTCAGCCCGGATGGGCAAGTATTAGCCAGTGGCAGTGCAGATAACACGATTAAGTTTTGGTATCCATCTACAGGTAAAGCATTAGGTAGTATTGCAGGACACAGCAAACCAGTTTGGTCTGTTGCATATAGCCCCGATGGACAAACTTTAGCTAGCGGTAGTGCCGACCAAACTATCAAAATTTGGTCTGTGAAGGGGTTGCATAATTAACAGATAAACTGTCTTAAATTATACATTAATTCATATTTGTAATTGGTCGATTTTATTAAACTATAAAAGCATAAATCCCCACATTAGCTAACGTTCAACGCCACTAATTTTTAAAACATCATTCATGGTTGCACAGTAATTTGGCAAGCCGAAACTATCGGGATTGATGAATTTTTCATAAGTAAAATGCCGATAGTTCATGCAAAACCGATCCCAAGCGGCCATGCGAATGCGGAACAGAACAATAATCAAATTAGCCAATGCTATAGATATGGGAATGCGAAAATAAATCTTTTTGCCCAGATAAGCACAAACTTGTTTGACTGCTTGATTAGCAGTTAACGGTGCTTGACCTAAAACAAGCCGACGTGGTTGATTATCTTTAGCAGGACGATCGATCAAATATTGCACGACAGTGGCAATATCTCGTGCATGGATAAAGTGAAAACTGCCATCTGCTTCCAAAAAGCGAATCACATTAATATATTTCGTAACTTCTGGAATACCAGATGTGACAGCAGAATAAGGTTTATTCGCATCACCGCCCAATACTACAGTCGGAAAAACTGTGGTAATTTTGGGTGCGATCGCTAATTTTTCTTTTTTCTCTAAGCACTCATATTTAGAACGGATGTAATCTGTCCCAATTTCCCCGGCTTCTTTTAATGGTTGATTGTAGCGATCCAAAACGCTAGCTGTCGAAAAATAAATTACTTGTTGGCAACGTTCTGGATCTAGCAGTTCGAGTAACTCTATAGTCTTAACAACATTAATATCAAATGTCTGATTGCCACCCCAAGCTGTAGCTGTGAGTACTGCTGTATCAATTGTAGATAGCAAATCGGCAAACTGGCGAATATTTTGCATATCACCTTGCAAAACGTTGATGCCTGAACGTGCCTTAGTATCAACTTGCAGTTTGCTTGGGTTCCTAACTAATAGATACAGTTCGTGATTTGTTTCTTTAATTAAGGCTTCTGTTAAATAATGACCTACACAACCACTTGCACCAGTCACTAAAATCCGCTTCTGGCTCATAATAAGATTTTAATAAGTTAGGAGTTAGGAGTTAAGAGTTAAGAATAAAGTTAAAAGTTCCGAATCAGGAGTTATTTATAAAGTTAGGAGTTAAGAATCAAGTTAGGAGTGGGGAGTTAAGAATAAAAAAGAACTCTGCACCTCGCGACTAATAACTTAATAGCTTATAACTCATAACTCATAACTCCTAACTCATAACTCATAACTCATAACTCCTAACTCTTAACTCCTGCAAGATTCAATTCCTTTGCCGTTTCAAAGAAGAAAGCGACATTTTCTTCGGGAGTTTCTGGTAAGACACCGTGACCGAGATTAAGAATATGACCCCAATTGCCGGCTTTGCGAACGGTATCGAGGATGCGATCGCGGATAAACTGTTTAGAGCCGAATAACACGCCTGGGTCAAGATTTCCTTGAACTTTCATTTGTTTACCCAATCTGGCTCTTGCGTCTGCCATATCTACTGCCCAGTCTACACTGACAATATCAGCGCCAGATTGTCCCATTCTTTCCAACACACCCGCACTACCGCTAACTAGCAAAATCAAAGGTGTATCGGGGTGGGTTTGCTTGACTTGCTGGAAAACTCGCTGCTGATAGGGGAGAGCAAAGGTGTCATAATCTTGAGGACTCAATTGACCCGCCCAAGAATCGAACATTTGCACAACTTGAGCGCCACAGTCAATTTGGTAGCGGGCATAGATGGCGATCGCATCTGCTAATTTAGCTAATAGTTGATGCAATATCACCGGGTCTGAAAATGCCATATTTTTGATGATGGAATAGGTTTTAGAACCTTTTCCTTCAACTGCATAAGCTGCTAATGTCCACGGCGCACCCACAAAGCCCAACACCGTTGACTTATCGCCTACTTCCGAACGCAGCGCTTGCAAAATTGTCTTGATAAATGGTAGAGCTGCTTCTGGTTCTAAAGGATGCAGAGCATCGATTTGTTCTTGAGTGCGGAGGGGCGAGTGAATGATTGGGCCTTTACCTTCGGCAATATCCATGTCAATCCCCAAACCAGGTAATGGGGTGACAATATCAGAAAATAAAATTACTCCGTCTGGTTGGAAAGCTCTCCAGGGTTGCAAAGAAACTTCAATTGCTACTTCTGGAATTTCGGAGCGATCGCGAAACGAAGGATACTTATCTCTTAAGTCTCGATATGCTTTCATATATCGTCCCGCTTGTCGCATCATCCATACAGGGGGACGATCTACTACTTCACCACGAGCAGCCCGTAAGAGATGAGGAGTCGTTGAATAAACACCCATTTATCACTTCATCCTAAGTCACAACTTTTATGCCACTGTTTAGCTTATCATTCTGGGATTACGCTTTATTAGCAAGTTGTCACCAAAAGCCCTAGTACCTTTACACCAAAGGGAAATCGGGTCGGAAATGGGATAAAACAAGAATTAACAAAGAAAGTGGAATATAAAAGAATTTCGTCACTCTTTTGTGTTGTCTCCACTATCTACTCCCTTAATTCCCTATGCAAACTGACTCTAACAGTCCCGATCATCTTGCATCTGCTAATAATGAGCCTAATCCAGGAAAGTATTTGATTCCGCGATCGCAGCGGCAGAGGTTCTTTATTCAGTTTACCTCAATGACCCTCATTGGATGGGTTGTGGGTGGCGTTGCCAGTATCGCTTTAGAGAAAATTATTCTCCAAAGTCTCTCATCTAACGTTGCTAATCAACCACAAACATGGAGCATTTTGGTTAGAAGTCTTAGTAACGTTGTATTTGCCATGATTTTCGCTGCTGACCAAGCTCTTGTGCTTTACCGATATTTACCGGGTTGGCAGTGGCTATTTGCTACTAGTGTCGGTTGGCTGATTGCCAACGGTGTTTCTACAGCCTGGATTAACTACATTTCAACCATTGCCTCATCATCTTCTGAAGATACTTTGATTTTTGGATTTTTGTCTGCGATCGCATATATAATTTCTGGAATTTGGCTAGGGATTTGCCAATGGCTGGTATTGAGGCGATATACAGCAGGTATTTGGTGGTGGAATTTTGTACCCTCAATCTCTTTCTTCTGCATCACTATTTTGGTTTGGTTGCTTTTTATTATGCAAAATTTGATTCCAGAAACCTACCGTACTCCCATACTATATTGGAGTGGACAAGGACTGACAGCAGCGATTTTAGGAGCCATACCAGCAATTGGTTTGTGTATATTAAAAAGAAATTTACATCCCAAAACTGAAATTTCTACCTGACTTTTGTCGATATATTCTATAACCTTAATATTTATGACTCGCCCGCGCATTCTCCAACCCGGTCAAAGTTATAAATTTAGTAAGTATTTTGAATTACCATATACCCCAGGAGACATCTTGGCGGAACTGGGATGTAGTTACGAACGCGCATTGCTACAACTACCACAATATTCAGGCATAATTGACTATTTAGAATTTTTACAGCGTTACTTACGGCGTAATATCATGCGCGTAAATCCTATCAGTGAAGCTGCAAAATGTGAAGTTTTAATTGCTCCTATTTTGTTGGAAATTTGCGATCAAACACAAACGCAACTAAATATTGAGTACCCCATTAATGTTAGCGAACAACTCAAAGGGAGTTTTGATTACTATATTTCATCTTCCAATTCCCTATTAGTAGTTGAAGCCAAGCAATCCGATTTAAGCCGGGGATTCACTCAACTTGCAATTGAATTGATAGCACTCGACCAATGGACAGATTCGCAAACACCAACTTTGTATGGTGCTCTAATAAATGGAGAAGATTGGCGATTTGGAATATTTTATCGGCAAGATAAATGGGTCATGCAAGATATCAAACTTTATCGCGTTCCAGAAGGTTTGGAAGAATTAGTGCGAGTGCTTGTAGGAATTCTTACCAATGCTAATAGTTAATTATATACTCAAGCCACTGCACCTCAAAGGATACCACGAGTTACCCAGTCCCATTTAATTGTTATCCCAAATAGTTTCTAAACGCTCTTGTGCTATTTTGAGAGCTTTATCGGGAGATTCACCCAGCAATGTAGCCTCGATAGCTCGACCAAGACTGTCAGAAAGACGGCTATATCCGGCAATAATCGGTCGAGCACCAGCCAGAGGAATTTGTTCCATAAACACTTTTAACCAAGATTTTTGGTTGAGGAATTGCTGATAAGCTCCACTTTGTGCAGCTTTAAGATTAACTGGTAAAAAACCGGTACCGATACTCCATTCTTTTTGGAATTCTTCACTCAAAACATATTCTAAAAACTTGAGTGCAGCTTGCTCTCTGGCTGGTGTAGTCTTCATCACATACAGATTTCCGCCACCTGTCACCGTAGCTTGACCAAGATTTGTCGGTATGGGAAATGCGTCGTAATCAACGTTAGATTTCGTGATATAAGTCCAAGGACCCGTAATTTGCATAGCAACGCGACCCGCTATAAAGGCATCCTCTTCATAACCCCGTTCTGGGGAAGAAAGCATTGCTGAACCATCTTTCAACAACTGCTGCCAGAATTGTAAAGCTTTCAGCGCCCCAGCGTTCGTTAAATTCGGTCGGTTATTTGTCAGTACTTCTCCGCCAGCGCTCAATAAAAAAGGAAACCAGCTAAAAACAGTCCATTCTCCCTTCCCTAAAGGCAGTAGAATTCCGTACTGTTCTGGTCGCTTGTCGCCATCGCGGTCTATGGTTAATTTTTTGGCAACTTCCCTCAATTCTTCCCAGGTCTTGGGCGTTTGCGTAATTCCCGCAGCTTCAAAAAGCTTAGGTCTGTAAAAAATACCGATGTTACTTGTATATAATGGCGCTGACCAAAGATGACCATCTAATTGCAATTCTTCAAGTAGGTTAGGGGTGATTTCTGACTTTAGGGGCAATTTTTTCAACCAATCTTCTAAAGGTATAATTGCCCTTAAATCTGCTAACTGACCTGTAATTTGCGGATAGAATGCCAAGATATCTGGAGGCACATTACCCACAACAGCTGTTAATATTTTCGGCAAGTGGGGTTGAGCTAAAAAGACAGATTCTACCTGCACATCAGCATGAGTCTGATTAAATTTGTCTACCAGTTTGTCAAACACATCCCGATTAGCAGGGGGATTGATTGCTTGCCATAGGGTTAAATGAATTACTCCATCATCCTTCTGTACTAGTCCCTGACAACCAGATAAAAATATTAGGAACGAACTTAGAACAATCCCTAGAAGTAACATCTGCCAAACAGAAGCGATGACTCGGCGAGAATAATGGCTTATTTGGGATAGAAAAAGGATAATCTTCATACCAGGTAGTTAATCAGATTAAGAAATATTCTCCAAAACACTTTTGGTAATACTAGTTTCTGCTCTTGTGTAAATATAAGTTTGGGGTTCCGTTACTTTTTCAGTTCTGAATATTTTTGCCGCCCGATACCAAAAGTCTGTATCTTCTCCATAAGCAATATTATTAAATCCTTTCACCTCAAAAAATACCTGTCTCTTTCCAAAAAATGTTGGGCCTAAAACACATTCTCGGAGATTAATTTTTTGACCTGGTTGAAAATAATCTGCAACCCAAACCTCTTCTTCTGTGGCGAATCCACCTTCAATCAAATCAATTTCTGGATTAGCTCTCATATATTCAATTCGCGCATCCAGATGATTTACTTTGTACGCATCATCGCTATCTAAGAATGTTATGTATTTGCCGAAAGATGCCTGTATGCCAACATTTTTAGCATACCATAGCTTCCTGTTTTGATGTTTTAAATACCGGATATTTTGAAATTTTTGAATATAAGGATTGACAATTTCAAAGGTATTATCTTGGCTGCCATCATCAACTATAATCAGTTCCCAATCTTTAAAACTTTGAGCAATAACACTATCAATGCAATTGTTTAGATATTTTGCCCGATTATAGGTACAGAGGATAATTGACACTTCATGATTGAAATCAAAAACTACAGTTTCCATTTTTAAATCATCATCGTAATTGTTCGCACAAGAATTCCACTAACAAAAGAGGGATTTTTAATTATTGAGGAGTAAAGTATTAAGCTGTGTTGAACAGAACAAAGTTATTAACAGGCTGAAAATTACTCCTTAGCTATGTAAGTTTATAAAATCGTGCATAATATCATTATAATGATAAACTATCCGGCTATAATCAAAGTTTTCTCGAACATATTCTAAAATTTGTGGACGATAATATTGGTTTTTATCAATCATCTCGCTAATTGTATCGGTAACAATTTTGTGAGCTTCTGGTGTGGTATCAGTTAAAATATTATCTGGCAAAATTCTAATGAATTCTTTGTGATGCAAATTAGCACTAGCAGATTCGGAAACAACTATACATAAACCTGCTGCCATTGCTTCTAAGACTACGAGTGGTGCAACTTCTCCTTCACTAATTAAAACTAAACAACTATAATCTGTGAGCCGAGAATAAACTTGTTCTAAACTCCATACACCTAAATGTTTTGTGGTTGTTCCTTCAACAAAATCAGGGTCATCTAGAGGGCCAACAAAATCTATTGCAATCTTTCCATCTATAATTTTTGCCAGTAATTTCTGCTGTTTTCTTGGCTGAATCCAACCTAAACAAATAGCTTTATTATTCCCTTTAGGTTGAAAATTTACTTTCTGAGTATCAATACCGTTTACTTGCACTGCTATGTATCCAGAATACCCTGCGTTCAGTAAAAAATCTTTTGTTACATGAGAAAGAGCAATTATCCCAGGTGCATTAAAATAATGTTGATATGCTTCTCTAAATTCTTCATTCCATTTATCTGTTTTAAATAAATAACCATCATGGCAGGTAAAACAATACTTCTGTTTAAGTTTTCGATTAAATTCGCTGACAAAACTATAGGCGTGTAAATGCACGAAATCATAATTATTATTATTAATATATTCTATGACTTTGTTAACATCTTTCTCGTTTAAGATATCGGCTTGATGTCCAATTGTTTCTAAAAAATTTTTGTATTCATTTATCACAGTTAAAACAGAATGTGATAAAGGGGGTTCAGGGATATAACCCCAAGCTACAAGAGCAATTTTCATAAATAATTTAATTTCTCCTCACACTTTTAGATTTACTTTTCAGCCAAAATACAAGTTGCGACGGGATAATCTGGATGGTAAGCGTCTAGTTCTTCAGATGTTAGTTCTTCTACGGCTATTCCATGATAACTAGCTATGACACTGGTAGGGTTGCCATAGACATACAACTTCTGTTGCGAGAAGTTTCTAAACATCCAGGCGAAAGCATCAGGTAAAGGTCGCCAATAGTCAACGGGAGTAGCATGAACTCTAATCGCACTTGGTACCATTGCAAAACATTTTCCACCAGGTTTTAGCCAAGTGTGGATATTTTCCACCACTATCCAGGGGGCGTAACAATGTTCTAAGACGTTAAAAATGATCGCTGAATCAAAAGATTCTGGTTTAATAACGGATACATCATGAGCATCCCCAACTATATCTACTCCTGGGCCTGCTTCTAAGTTGAGAATCTGATATGATGCGCCTGGATTAATTTGATAAAAATCTTTATCTTTTGGTGTTCCTCCTATTTCTAAGATATTGCCACCAATTTGGGTTTGAATTTCTTTCAGAAATTTGCTGAGGTAGTATCTATCGACAGGTGTACCTCTTGTCAATCCAAATGCTTGACAAATGGGAACTGTTTTTTTCAAATCACCCCAATCTATCGAACCTGTAGCAGGGGACAGTAAACCAAGACTTTCTAAATGTTCTACTAATTTACGAAATTCTTCTATATTTTTAATAGATTCTAGGTCATCTTCTAATTGATATTGGGAAAATAATTGTGGCAAGACTTGGTAAGTTTCTCTACTTAATGAACCAAGTTCATATTGCATTTCCTTTTCGATAAAACTCCGAAAGCCTTTACCGAAGATTGTCAGGCTACCATCTGCTAAAAAAACTAGGGCGTTTTGAAGAAGCTGCTCATATTTTTTGATCTCCTGAATAACTTTCTCTGCTATAGGTTCTAATTTAATTTTTTGAAATATTTGGTAAGCTGTCTCTAATGAATGTTCGTGAATAAATATTTCCAGGATTGTCAACCATGATTTTGATGGAATAATTTCTGCGGTTCGCTGACTCCAAGCAAAAATTGCATATAACTGTGAATTTTCAACTTTTAAAAAGGCATTAGGTACATATTGTTTTGGCATATAATTAATAACTCAAAGTTTTATAATCAGGAGGATGACTTGGGTATTATAAGCTATTTTCGATTTTATTTATAATGGCATCGCATTTATTTTAAGATTGGCTGAAAATAACAATTTAGCGTTACTGAAAGATCCTCTTTTCCAACGCTTCCCCGGTTGCAAGAGACAAGTGTTGCTCTACTTCTCTGGTAATTAGGGAGTCTGGAGGGTTAGGTTTGTGATTCCTGAATCGATGCTCTGCTCTAATTGCCGCAGTACCACACTAGAGGCGATTACCTTTACTTGGATATTCGAGTTGGTCTTAGTATTAACTATTGAACCATAGTATGTTACTGTTAATCCTAATTTGCGTAATTTAATTGGTAAAGCTAACAAAACTAGTACATAATTAATCTTGGGAGAAAAATTAATAATGGCAAAAACTAATGAAGTTGTTCCAAATATCTCTTTGTCTAGTTGGGACTATATTTCACCTGAATTTGAGATAGTTCATCCTGATTCAGCTTTCCCCAATATGATTCTTGGAGACATCAATAACTGTTATTGGTCTTATTTACGTCGAGATATTCCCCATAAATGGTATGTGGATATAGATGAGCCATTTATAGGGTTCCTCAATAGAGATGAAGCACATATTTTATATAATACGGCACTCAGATTTGCCGGAAAAAAAGCTTTAGAAATTGGTTGTTTGCGGGGTTGGTCTGCCTGTCATCTGGCATTGGGTGGAGTGGAATTAGATGTAATCGATCCTTTTCTAGCCAGAGAAGATGTTTATGAAAGTGTAAGTAATTCCCTACGACTTGCTAATGTTCTTGACTCAGTTAATTTAGTAGCTGGTTATAGCCCACAAAGAGTAGAAGAGTTAGCTAAAGAATTACAACACAAGTGGTCATTGATTTTCATTGATGGCGATCATGAAGCACCTGCTCCGCTCAATGATACGATTGTTTGTGAACCATTGGCAGAGGATGATGCTTTAATTTTGTTCCATGATTTAACTTCCCCTGATGTAGCACAAGGTTTAGACTACTTAAAGGAAAAAGGTTGGAATACAATCATTTACCAAACTATGCAAATTATGGGTGCTGCTTGGCGAGGGAATGTTGAACCAGTAAAACATCAGCCAGATCCGAAAATTAATTGGAATTTACCAAAGCATTTAGAACATTATTCTGTGAGTGGATTATGACTGTTTAACCAGAAGCGGATCTGATTTTAACTTAGATGGGGATGCGCGATCGCTAATATTCCTGCATCCCCATCTAAAGTTACCTCCATACCCACTGGTAAGGCTGCATTGGGACTATCATGACCAAAAGGTAAATCGGAGACAATGGGAATCCCCAAATCGCCCAAGCGATCGCGCAATACTTCTTCTACACTAAAACTAGATATAGTTGGTGGCGCTTCACAGCGAGTAAAACCGCCTAAAGCAATACCGCAGACTTGTGACAAAGCACCACTCAAACGCCACTGTGTTAGCATCCTATCGATGCGATAAGGTGCTTCTGTAACATCCTCCAGCGCTAGAATTACACCATCCAGATGTGGCAAGATTGGTGTACCCAAAAGGTGAGTAGCCACCGTGAGATTACCTGGCAATAAAGTACCATGAACCACACCACCACCCCAACCGCAACCTTTAAGAGGGCTAAAAGAACTATTTTCTACCCAATCAAATAATCGCTTAATAGACCAATCTGACTCATCTGCCAAAGTTGTCATTACAGGGCCGTGAACGCCGGAAATTCCTGCTGTATAAAGACTCCATAATAAAGCTGTGATATCAGAAAAGCCTATAAGCCACTTGGGAAGCCCTGAGTTTGGCCAATTCCAATTTTCTAAGATGCGGGTGCTGCCAAAACCACCTCTGGCACAGAGAATACCACGACAATCAGGATCTTGCCATGCTGCTGCTAGCTGTTGACGACGGGTTTCGTCTGTTCCAGCTAGATAACCCCATTTGTCATCTATCTGGGGACTGACTTTTAATTGATAACCACGCGATCGCCAAATTTCTAGACTCTGTTTAAATTCCTCGAATTCTCGCAAAGCACCACTAGGGGCAATTACTCGTAGTAAGTCTCCAGGTTTTAAGGGCGGTGGTAAGATTTTGGCTGGCATGAAACAAGTTATGAATGAAAAGTATAATAGACTCTTGACAGAAGTGGGGAAAAGGTTAAGGGTTAAAGGGTAAAGGTATAGAATTTTCCCTTACCCTTTAACCTTTCCCCGATATCTTGACATTTGTTACTTTTGCAAGATGTCTAATATTAACAATGCTGCAACTGTGTTAACAACACAACAACTTCATCAATTGCCTGCCGTATAACTGTTGCAGACTGATTTGACTGATTGACGATAATACTAAAAACTAGCGGCTCATATTTCGGCGCATTCATATATCCAGATAGAGAAACTACACCCGTTAACGTACCTGTTTTTGCTTGCACAATGCCCTCAGCAGGTGTACCTTGAAAGCGGCCTTTCAGAGTTCCACTCTTACCAGCCACGGGTAAAGATGCCCGATATATATATGCAGTTGGGGTTTTTGCCATTCCCCGCAGAGTTTGGACAAAAGCTTCTGGTGTCACTAAGTCACGACGTGATAAACCTGAACCATCGACCAAAATATAATTAGCTGGATCGACCCCCAATTTAGTTAAACTTGCTTTGACAACTTCTAAACCGACATCAGCACTACTCTGAGTTTTCACTCTGAGTTTTTTCACAGCTAATGCTCTCAGCAATGCTTCCGCATAAAGATTATTACTATTTAAATTAGTTTCTGCTAATAATTCAGCTAAAGGTGGCGATTCTACAAATGCTATTTCCTGTTGATTCACACCACCATTTACTACTAATGTTTGTCCCAAAGTAATTTTTTCTGTTGCTAAAGCAGTACGGAAACGTCGTAAGAAGTAATAATTAGGGTCAACTACAGGCAAATCTATTAAAGATTCTTCAGAATTCGTTGTCAGTTGTCCTTGAATTCGTAATACTGTTCCTGATAATTCGCGGGTGACATTGACGTAGCTCGGTTGATTTTGAGGGACGGTTATTGACTGATTAATTATCCGCCACTGTTTCGCTTCGCCAGGATCGAGCCACAGCACTTGCAAAGATTTACCTACAGCCTGTGGTACAAGTTTGAAGCTAAAAATATTTTTATTCAGAATAAAGCTGCTGACTGGTACGCCATCACTTGACTGCACATCTTCCCATTGCCAGGTGGGATTAACAATATCACCTTGAATATAACTATCATCAGCACTCAACTGCTGAATTTGAGTAATACCTTTCTGTTTTAACTGCTGTGCCAATTTTTGCAGTTCTGTATCACTTAAACTAGGATCTCCCCTGCCGACAACACGTAAAATACCATTGCCATTCTGATAAATAGAGGTGCGAATCCGAAAATTAGCACCCAATTCCTGCAACGCGGCTGCTGTTGTCAGCAATTTCAGGTTAGACGCAGGAGTAAAATATTTTTGAGCATCTCGACTGTAAAGAGTTGGCCCCGTTGACAGAGATTGTATCAAAATTCCCCAGCGCCCCCGACTAAATAAGGGACGATTGATTACAGCATCTATAGCTGTTGCCAGTTGGCTAGAGCAAATTGATTTTGTGGTAGTTGTTGGTGCAACTGAGGTTTGTGCTTTCGCAACCCTAGAAGTAAATCCTATCTGGCCAACCAAAAATATTAATAAAACACCCAGTGGTTGATTTAAAGTCTTAAGTCTCACCAATTTTCCTTATCCCAAAGACAGATATTTTTACCTTGCAAACAATTTCCTTCCGGAGAGAGAAGAATTGGCTCAGTAAAGTTACTTAATTAGTATAAGGAAGATGTTCACATGTTTCATACATAGGCGATGTCTACGACGGGCTGCGCCTACGCACAAACATAATTTATGGGACTACAAAATCGAAACCCAAGTCAACCTGCACATACAGAAATACGAAATCGAGGCAATGGTGTGAGTACATTTTTATCTGGTGTAGCTGTATTACTCTCTACTTTGGCTTTGGGATGTAGCGGCTATGTAACTTATGAAGTTTTTACGTTGCGGCAGACACTAAATGCTACTAGTACAGCTAGTAACACCATTCCCACTCAAGTCCCAAGTCCTACAACTACAACTTCTCCACAAGCAACAGCCTCACCATCCCCAGCTAGTGCTACAACTTCAGCAATGTTTAACTTCTTTATTAACCATTGGTAAAAGCGTATCCTAAAATAATTTTAAATATTTTAAATAAACAATAATTCTAACGTCACAAGGTTAGCGAATAGGTAACAGGGGATTTTAATTAGTATCAATTTTCCAGTATAGAAAATAATCGGATGCGCTAACATCAGCAGTTTTGCAGCATAACTGTGATTTTCAGCAGGAATCAGGGAAATATAAGTTTGATTAACTTTGCAATTATCGCAATGCTGATTCTGGGTGTTATCAGAAATGTTAACTCAAGGTTAAGGATTTAAAGTATGTTATCTATACATACCATGACGAATGCTAATAATCTGAACTTGCGATTAGAGTCTACTTTGCAAGAATTACCACTTTGGTCTGTTTATGTCGAAGCAGATAGTCCAGCAAATGATTTGAATACACTCTTTAAGCAAGAACCTTTACTACCAGGAATTATCCTGGTGAAAAATCATGACTATCTGGGGATGATTTCTCGACAAAGATTTTTTGAACACATGAGTCGTCCCTATAGTTTTCCACTATTTTCTAAACGACCCGCGATTAATCTGGTTAACTTTCTTCAGCCAGATGTATGTATTATTTCTGAGGATACGCTGATTGTAGAAGCAAATAAGGTAGCATTGCAGCGAGAACCTCAATTTGTATATGAGCCGATTTTAATAGAAACTCAGTTAGGTAGTTATAAGCTACTCGATTTCCATCATTTACTTTTAGCTTATTCCCAAATTCATATTTTAACATTAGCTCAACTAGAGAAAGTAGAAGAACAATCTAGAATCGCTAAAGTGGGCTTTCGTACCCTTAAGAATAACTATGCGCGATTAATTCAAAATGAAAAAATGGCTGCTTTGGGACAACTTGTTGCTGGGATTGCACACGAAATCAATAACCCTGTGAACTTTATCGCTGGCAACCTTGTTTATGCGCTCAACTACACTCAAGATTTACTACAGTTAATTAGTCTATACCAACACCATTATCCTGCACCAGTGGCAGAAGTTGAAGCTGCGATCGCAGAAATGGAACTAGAATTTTTAACTGCTGATTACCTCAAACTTCTTGATTCTATGAAGTTTGGTACTGAGCGTATCCAAGAGATAGTTCTTTCATTACGCAACTTCTCTCGCCTGGATGAATCTGATAAAAAGATAGTTGATATTCATGAAGGGATTGATAGTACTCTAATAATATTACAAAGCCGTCTTCTAAATCAAGAAACAGGTCAGATAATTACTATTGATAAAGAATATGGAAATCTCCCTTTAGTAGAATGCTATGCTGGGTTAATCAATCAAGTATTTATGAATATTCTATCAAATGCAATTGATGCGATATTTGAGAGTTTTGAATCAGCTTATTCAACTCTAAAATCACCTGTAATTCGTATTCGTACTGAAGTCACAGACAATCGGCAAGTAGTTATTCGCATTGCCGATAATGGTACTGGAATTCCCAAGGATATACAAAAGCGATTATTTGACCCTTTCTTCACCACTAAACCCGTTGGTAAAGGCACTGGGTTAGGGCTATCTATCAGCTATCAAATTGTTGTAGAAAAACATTGCGGTCAACTGCAATGTATATCTAGCGTAAAAGAAGGAACCGAGTTTATTATTACTATTCCTGTTGAACTTAATTCTTGAAAAGTTAGTTCAAAATTCTCTATTTTGGGTAAATAGTAATCGCTCAAGGATATTTTACCTTTTTGTTCGACTACTACGACGCGTAGGTGGCTGTGGTGGAGGTGGTTCCTGAGATTTTAGCTTGTCATCATCAGTCAAAAATTCTACATGGAAACCCTTTTGGTGATAGTGCCAACCCAAAATGACAATACTAGCATCACCCATAGAAGTCTTTTCTACAGCTTGATTGGGGAATTTAGCGGCTAAGTTTTTCAATTCTTCCTCTTCCCAAAGAACAATTTGCTCACGGAACTTAGCCCAAGGTGTAGTTTCATCAGCTGCATAAGTCATAATTTCGGCAAATTTTTGAGCTGCTATACGTTTACTTTCTGAATTTGTTGTTTTAGCCTGTGCAATGTGATTACCCGTTTCTATAACAGCAGCTAAAGGAAGTACCAGCGTTGTTGATTTGTCGATTTCTGCCTGAATTTTTTGATTTACACGCTCAAAATCCCATTCATTATTACCAGCAGTTTCTCTACCTGGAACTTGTAACCAAACGCATAAAAGCGATGTATCGATGAGTAGCACCTTTCTCATATTAGTAACTATTCATTATGAGAAAGGCTTCTTTCAATTGCACCCTTAGTTGTCATATCACCTAAAGAATATGATGCAAATAGCTTAGAAAAATTATCAATATCTTCTAAAAGAGTAAGCTTGCTCTCTCCAGTTTCTTTATCCCGGTGTGCGACAACCACAAAAGGAACTATCTCTGGGCCTAAAGCATCAAGTAAAGCTGGGTTATGGGTAGTAATTAAAATATCAATTTTTCTTTTCTGACCAATTTCTCGTAATATTCTTACAAGTAATTCTGCACGGGAGGGATGAAGCCCGTTATCTATTTCTTCAATTACTAGTTGACTTCCTTCTGGTCGAGTAAGTAATGCTGTGAGGATTGCTATAAAACGGAGAGTTCCATCTGACATAGTTTTAGCATCTATTAATGTCATCTCTCCAGGTTTCCATTCTTCTTCACAGTAAAGCATCGCATCAGTTTTAAGTCTACCAATTGGTTCTGCAAATACTGTTTTAATATCGCCTTCAGGGAAATCTTTTATATAGGCTGATAGAGTCGATTCGACTTCGGCTTTTTGTTTGCCATCCAATGCTGCTAGTACACCAGCAATATTAGAAGCATCGCTTTCTAAAATGTCAGATAAACGTGAATAATCGCGCATCTTAGAAGGAACGGGATTTAATATAAAAATGCTACTAATTTTATTGATTATGAGATTTATTAGCTTATTATAATCACCAACTAAACTAAAATGCTCATCATTCTTAGAGATTAGCTCAATCAGATCATTGGTTGTTTTTTTGATATCTTTTATTGTTTCAATAATTGCTTCAGTTTTTACCTCATTAGTAGTTATATTCTTTTTGAGAGCTATTTGCAATAGTTCTTGGTTGGCATTAGCATTATTTAATTTACTAACTACCAGTTTTAATTTATCATGTTCCTTTTGTTTTTGTGCAAAGAAGTGAGTGAATTCTGATAAATATGATCTTTCAGTTAAAGTATTATTATCATCTATTAAAATTTCATGACTAACTTGGGAATCTGATAATTTTTTTTGTCTTTCGAGATATTCTTGGACAATATGAACATCTGGTTTAGTTTGTATTGTAATACTATAAAAATAATCTGTATTATTATCTTCACCTTGAACTAGTAGTTTTAATATAAATTGAGTTTCAGGTTTAAGTGCAGCCCACTCTACACCACCTCGAATCGAGGAAAGAGTTTTATTTCCTTCTAAAGCTACTTCAATATCCTCACCTCTGACGATTCTTTTGAGCAACTCTAACGCTTCAGCTACATTAGATTTACCACTTGCGTTTGTACCAATCAGAACAGTCAATGGGTCAAGTGGAAGCTCCGCATAACGAAAACTCTTCCAGTTTTCTAAGATGAGTTGCTTAAGCATGATCAACTCCAAAACTCTACCTACTTAAATTTAGCTCCTATCAGTGGCGTTGGCAAAGCCCGCCGCAGGCATCGCACAATTTTTTTATCCTTCAACATCCCACCCAAAAAACAGCAAAGCCAGCAGAAAAAGTAAAAAATTGCGTAATTACTCTATCTAACTGGCTACATCTCACTATGATTTTCGCGATTTATTTTTCTGGCGGTAAATTTACACTGTAAACAGTCTTCCCAGCCAAGTTACGCAATGTTACCGTCATCACCTTTGTATTTCCATCAATTTTAACTCCTCCAAAGAATTGCAAACCTTCACTTGGCGGTCGATTTGCTTTTGTACCTGGAGGAAGACTTTGAAATACTAATTGTGGGCCAAAGGTATTCTCTAATTCGTTTGGCCCAAATGTACCAGAGTTAAGCGGTCCGGCAACGAACTCCCAAAAAGGCTTAAAGTCAGTAAACTTTGCTTTAGCGGGGTCGTAATAATGGGCTGCTGCATAATGTACATCAGCAGTTAACCAAACAACATTCTGGATATTCTTGTTTTTGATAAATCGTAGTAAATCGGCAAGTTCTAATTCTCTTCCTAAAGCTGGGCCATCTCCATTAGCCCAAGCTTCAAAATCAGTGCTACCGTCTTTAACTATCAGTCCTAAAGGCATATCACTAGCAATCACTTTCCATGTTGCTTTTGATGACAGCAATTGTCTTTTCAACCATTGCACTTGTGTTTTGCTCAAAAAGTCTGTTTTTTTACTTGCTACTGGCTGATTATTGGGAGAGTTTGGCCCCCGGTAGGTGCGCTCATCCAACATGAAAATGTCTAATAATGGGCCATAGTTGAAAGAACGATAAATTTTCGCTTTCTCTGGATTATTGCTTTCATATCCAATAGGCAAATATTCTAAAAAAGCTTGTCTTGCTCTTTGAGCTAGCAAGTTAACATCCTTAACTGTATAACGGTCATCGTTAAGGATAATTTGCCCAGGATACCAATTGTTTCTTGTTTCGTGGTCGTCCCACTGTGCCAATATGGGAACTTCAGCATTGAAACGCTTGATATTTTTATCCAGCAAATTGTAGATATAGTTACCGCGATATTCTGTGAGAGTTTCTGCTACTTTTGATTTTTCTGGTGTGGTGATATTTTTCCAAATAGTGCCGTCGTCCAAAGTTACTTCTGATTGAATCGGGCCATCAGCATAAATATTATCGCCAGAATGGATGAAAAAGTCGGGATGAAGTTGGCGCATGGTTTCGTAAATTTTCATCCCACCGAAATCAGGATTAATTCCCCATCCTTGACCAGCGGTGTCACCACCCCACACAAAGAATACATCTCGTCCAGATTTGGGGGGAGTTCGGAAAGTACCATAAAAAGGAGCGCTGCAAGTACGTTGATAATCTAAATCTTGGAAAATCACCCGATAAAATAATTTTTGGTCTGGTGGTAGATTCTTCAGATAAAGTCGTGCTGTAAAGTCGCTATTTTTTAAAGCATTAGGCCCGACAACTCGCTGCACATTGCGAAAAGATTCGCTGGTAGAATATTCTACAATCATTTTGGCAGGGCGATCGCTCCGACTCCAAATCACGATGCTATCGTTAGATATATCTCCGCTAGCTACGCCATAAGGTATGCCAGGACGCATTTTATCAGAAGTGATAATTACAGGTGCTTCGCCAAAAACTGGTGATTTAGCGACAAAATTTGTCGAAATAATTCCACCAGCCGTGATAGCTGAATGTAGCAAAAACTGACGCCGATTTAGCTTCAATGGGTGATGAGATTCCATACTAAATAACAGCAACCTTAAACTAAAGTATTACAGGATAAGTGTTTACCACACCTTGTTATGTCAACAAGTAAAGATTGAGTTATCTAAGGGTTAATAAAATATATTTAGTTTGATGTAATCAGAATGGTAGTCTTGATTATGAGCTGGTGTGAGCAAATTTATCCATGACCGAACAGAAAAGGATACAGAGCAACTAAATTTATTTATGAACTGGTTAATTTTTAATTTTTAATTTTTAATTCGGAGCGAAGCGACGTGACTGCTGCTGTCTTTCTAGAAAATGTCTACAAGTTTTACAACAATGTACCTGTAGTCAATGACCTATCATTCCAAATTGAAGCGGGGGAGATATTTTCTCTACTTGGCCCGAACGGTGCGGGTAAATCAACCACAATTCGGATGCTGACTACACTCACGAAACCGTCCCAAGGACGCATAGAAGTAGGTGGATATGATGTGACAAGCCAAGCAACGTTGGCAAAACAAAGTATTGGCGTAGTCTTGCAACAAGTCAGTGTGGATAACGATTTAACCGTCTGGGAAAATATGGAACTGCACGGGAGACTACATCACATTAGTAACCCGCAGCGACAAAAATTGATTAATCAATGGCTAGAGTATGTTGAGCTAGCAGAAAAACGTGATGATTTGGTAAAAACCCTGTCTGGGGGTATGAAACGACGGTTGCAGATTGCGAGAGCCTTATTGCATCAACCGCAAATTTTGTTTTTAGATGAACCAACGGTAGGATTAGACCCCCAGACTAGGCGACGCCTCTGGGAAATTATTCGGGATTTAAATAAACAAGGAATGACGATGCTACTGACGACCCACTATATGGATGAGGTCGAATTTTTGTGCGATGCCTTTGGTTCTACCAAGCCAGGACGCATCGGTATTATGGATAGCGGTAAGCTGATTTCTTTAGGAACTTTACAACAGCTGCGTTCTGCTCACGGTGAAGGTTTGGTGATGAAACAATTAGGTGTATCTAATGTGGGAAGTGATGGCGCTCGTAATTGGGAATATCTGTTTTTCCCATCTTTGGAAGCAGCAAATATCTACTTGAATGAACAGCCCGATAAAACCGGAATGATGGTGCGTCCCTCTAATCTGGAAGATATTTTTGTGGAATTAACGGGACGCCAGTTAGATTAACCTCATCCTCCTAACTGCCGCAGCATGGCTTCTACCCTTTCTACGCCATCTGAGTCATTGCGTCGTTTGTACAAGTCACGGGCTTTCTGAAGCAAGCTGTTTGCTTGTTTGGCTTGTCGTCGCTGTTTATACATCGAACCCATCAACTCATAAGTCTGGGCGTTGTTTTTATCCAAGTCGATTGCTTGTTGGTATGCCCAGGTAGCAGCAGTATAGTCTCCCATACGTGATTGTGTCACAGCCAATCCTAAATAAGCGTTGACGTTGTTACGGTTCAGCTGTATCGCACGACGATAACCTTCCTTTGCCCCACGTGTGTCGCCCAAATTGGCTTTGATGTAACCCACAGCGTAGTAAAAATCACTATTGTTAGGACTGATACCGATCGCTTTACGATAAGCTGCTAATGCTGCCTGGTAATTTCCCTGTTGAGCGTATAAATACCCAATACCTGAATGGATTTTAGCATTCTTCGGATCTAAACTAGCTGCTTGCTGATAAACAGCGATCGCACCACCATAATCCCCGGCATTCACTAACCTCCGTCCTTCCTCCAGTAATTGCTTTAGCTCTGGGTTTTTGGCCTGCGCCACTAATACTTGAGCTTGAGCTACTGAAGGTATGGTGAAAGTAAAACATCCTAGTAACACCACACTAAACATGAATGATGTTGGTTTGTACACAGTAAATTTCCTGAAATTTTAGAGGACTTTTTTCTTGTACATTAAAACAAAAATATGGACTTTTGAAAACTGTATTTCTTCGTATTGATTCAGATGTTAATAGTTCATTCTTCTTTCCTTTACATTTAGCACTACATAACAGAGTTTTTACTGAAGGATGAAGTGTAAGCGATCGAGCAGCAGGTGAAGATGCCATACATATAAACCAGTACTATAGCAAAACGACACATTTTTTAATCAGTAGTTATACGTGTTGCCCAGAAAAACTCAACAGGCATTTGACTTAATCCTAGATGATGATGCACCAAGCTTATAGGCTTTGACATTTATTCCTATTTTTATTTCATTTCAGAGTTTGCTGATTCTGTATCCAATTTTTCTGACATTGTTAATCCTTGATACTACCATTTGAGAAGTTATCATCTAGGCATTTACATCCTTTTTGGTCATTCAAAGATAAAATAAATTTAAACTGTCAAATGTTGCATTAATCTGTTTAGGACAACACTAAACCCCAAAGCGCAATCTAAAATTGTGTGAGAGGATGTTCGTCAAACCTATATTCTGTAATAATAATTACAATTATTAAAATATTTATCCAAATACTTTAATAATAAATATCAAGATATATCCCATATAGGAGGTTAATTTATGATTATAACTACCACTGATGTCATTCAAGGAGCCGTGATTGAGTCATATTTAGGCATTGTGACAGCAGAAGTCGTCTACGGCAGCAATTTCTTACGGGATTTTTTGGCTGGGATTCGAGATATTATCGGTGGACGCACTGCTAGCTATGAGCGTCTATTTGAGCAGGGTCAACGCAAGGCACTGGAAGAATTAGAGCAACGCGCACAACGTTTAGGAGCAAATGCTGTAATTGGGATTGAAATTGATACTGGCACAATCAATCTTGACCAGTCAGGAGTTCTTTTGCTGATTACTGCCACAGGCACTGCTGTGAGGATGCGTTAATTTTTGATGATTTTTAATTTTGACATTCATTACAAAGCTTTAGTTAGATTAAGTCCAATAGCATACATCGTTAAAGCTGGTTTCTGATAGCTAGCTAATAGTTATATTTTAAGTTAAGAGTTTTTAGATGGAAGTTTTAGAAAAAATACATAAATAAACACTAAATTATATTAAAAATTGTTAAACAAAGTTTGTTTTTTCTGGCTAAAGATAGACCTATTAAATCTTTCTATCGATAGAGATTAAAACAGAACATTTAGTTATTTAATTTGAAGCATAAAGGATGAATATACCTGAGCAGGAACTTTGCTGAAACAGCACTGGAGAACATAAGCGATGTCATACGTAAATCGGACAGGAAATGACGTTATATCTACTGATACTGTGGTAGCAGGTCGAGTAGCCGAATATCACGACCGTGTTCGCTGGGGGCCAATTATTGCTGGTTTGTTGGTTTCTTTGGCTACACAATTAATTTTGAGTTCTATCATTGCTGCGGTTGCGGCAGGCACAGTTGCAGGTTCAGGTGCACCCAGAACAATTGCTCCTAATGCTGCGGGTAGTGCGGGGCTTTGGTCAACTATCGCTTTACTAATTTCCCTATTTACTGGTGGTTGGGTTACAGCCCGCGCTTGTGGGCCGATGAACCGCAATACAGCTCTTCTTAACGGTGCAATTCTTTGGGCAACGACTTTGGCAGTTAGCTCATGGCTTTTAGCAAGTGGAGTATCTGGTGCTTTTGGTGTTGCTGCTTCTAACGCAGGAGAAGTCATAAACCAGGTACAACAGCAAGGTGGGGTTAATGTACCACAAGCAAATATAAGTGCCCAACAAGCTCGTGAAACGGCAGCTAATATACGTTCGGGATTGTGGTGGTTTGTGTTTGGTTCTTTGTTGGGTTTAATAGCCTCAATGATTGGAGCCGTAACTGGCGCTCGTAGTCCTCGGACTAACAATTACAATGCTTAAATAATTGTTTGACAAAGAAAATGTTATTTATTTTCAAATAAAAGCACCTTTTTTAAGGTGCTTTTTATTTATTATTTAAGGTTGGCGTTTCTAGTGTCCGATTAATTCTTATATCGCAATACGGTTCAGTTAAGGCTAAAACTCTGTTATCCAAGTCTATTTTTTAACGAACCGCCAAGACGCAGAGAGAAGAAAGAGAAGGAAAAAATTGCTTAACTGAACTGTATTGTCTTATATCGTAAAATTAATCTTTACTGATACCTTTAGTTGTATATCCAAAGTTAAGTATCAGTATCGAATGTTTCTTTCCAAAGAGTCATGAATATCGAATATTTGATTAGCTAATTTAAAAAGGTCAATTAATTGATGAAAGAGAAAACCTGGTCTAGGTTTTCGCTTGCTCAAAAAGTAAAAAATTTAGTTACTTACAAGGAGTACTATCATGGCAGACACAAGCAAACGTGGTTTTGCTTCAATGGATGACGACAAGCAGCGCGAAATAGCAAGCAAGGGCGGACAAGCTGCCCATGAGAAGGGTACCGCTCACGAGTTTACATCTGAAGAAGCTCGTGAGGCTGGACACAAAGGTGGTGAAGCTGTAAGTCAGGATAGAGAACACATGGCTGAAATCGGTCGTGAGGGAGGCAAGAGTTCTCACAGCGGCGGTCGGAATCAAGATAGTGATGATGGTGATAGTGAAGAGAAGGGTACTCAAGGAGGTACACGAGAACAACATGCTGAGGCAGGTCGGCAAAGTCACAAAAATCAATAAATAGACTCATCGTCGGGTACTTAAAAGGTTCCCGCTCCAATATTGGAATTTAGGCAAAATTGTCAACATATCTTATCTGTGAATATCGCGCTTCTAAGAAACATTTTTGTTCTTTAAAAGCGCGATATTTTGTATAGTTATTTTTATCTAAATAAATGTAACGAAAACTTGACTACCGCAGATCACCATTTCAGATATGAACCTTCAATTCCCTGCTCGCGACGAATTTTGCCATCTTTTTCAAACCAGGAAATTACTTGCTGTGTTGTCAAATCTTCAATAGCAACACCGTACTCTTGGGCAATATGCTTCAAAAGCTTCAGTGATGAAATTGTCAATCTTGTTAAAAACTTTTCTGGGGAAGACAACAACGCCGCATCTACTTTTGCTGACTCTTCCAGGGTTAAAAATTGTGCTGATGGTTGCTGTGGTAGTACATCCATAAATGAAAAAATGAAATGCTATCTCAAAGTTAGTTGGATATTGGGCATTAAAAAAAGGACAAATGACTAATGACGAACTTGTACTAAATAGCCACAACGATGTTCGCCATCAATAATCCAGTGGGTGCGTTCTACGGTACAATCTGGTAATACGGCAGCAAACATTTCTAATTCGTGGCCACAGATACTCGGAAAAGATTCGGCAACGTTAGAAATTGCACAGTTATGCTCCATTAAGATAAAGCGATCGCACTCAAAGGAGTCATTCACATCAACAGCGTGATACTCCGCCATGAAGCCTTCTGCTTTTCTTAACTCTACTAAGTTGGCTACACGTTCTCGCAGCGAACCATTACCCACGCGATCGCGGTATTCTTTAGCTTTACGCTGCCACTGTTTCTCTAAAATCGATTTAAATTGGTCGTGTCCTACCGTTTCGGCTAAGGTGTCTAGCAACGAAACCGCAAAATTTCCGCTTGCATCACCAAAGCGATCGTTCATTGTTCGATGCAAGCGATCGCGTCCTTGACGACTCAATTCATAAAGATGCTGCGGCCGCCCCATCCCCGCAGCCTGTACTGATGTAGAATACAAAACTAGCCCTTCCGTCTCCAAATCTTTGAGATGGCGACGAATCGCTTGGGGGGTAACGTCTAAAACTTCAGCTAGCTCCAAAGCCGTTGCTTTTTCGTGTTTGTGCAGATACTCAAGGATATCTTGCTTGGTTGAGGACTGGTGGGTAGTCGCCATCTTCATTTGGTGCGAGACGTTCAGCGAACATCACAAAAATTAATTTCTTTAAAAATTTGACCGTGCCAATTTTGGATTTTGGATTTTGGATTTTGGCTTAAAAAAGTTTTCTGGTATATGCCCCGCTACGCTATCGTCAATCTAAAATCCTTGAGCCAAGCACCTTTGTGGTCTCTTTCAATCCAAAATTGCAAATCTAAAATCCAAAATTGTTTGACTTTGACAACATTGTTGTTGTTAATTTAGCGTAAAATGAAGATAGATTAAACAACATAGCTGTTGTTTTACTCTCCACCACTATTCTAGCAGCCGTGTAACCATTCCGTAACGGTAGATGGGAATCGGCTAAAGAAACCCCGTCTCCCATCCTTATAGAGAGATTCCAGTTCCGAACACGAGAGATTATTACTGATGAGTGCCACTGTCAAAACCTTAGTCAACCAACCCTACAAGTACGGCTTTGTCACAGACATTGAGTCCGACACCATACCGCGTGGACTAGACGAGGACGTTATCCGCTTGATCTCCTCTAAGAAGAACGAGCCGCAGTTCATGCTGGATTTTCGCCTCAGAGCTTATCGCCAGTGGCAAAAAATGACGGAACCAACTTGGCCTAATGTCAAGTATCCGCCAATAAATTATCAGGATATCATTTATTACTCAGCGCCAAAACGCAAGAAAGAAAAACTAAACAGCTTGGATGAAGTTGATCCAACCCTTTTAGAAACCTTCGAGAAGTTAGGCATTTCCCTATCTGAACAGAAGCGGCTGGCAAATGTCGCCGTCGATGCAATTTTCGATAGCGTTTCTGTCGCTACTACATTTAAAGAAAAGCTAGCGGAAGATGGTGTTATTTTCTGCTCGTTTTCGGAAGCATTGCAGGAACACCCAGAATTAATCAAAAAATATTTGGGTAGCGTTGTTCCCATCGCTGACAATTATTTTGCCGCCTTGAACGCCGCCGTATTTAGCGATGGTTCTTTTGTCTATATTCCTAAAGGCGTAAAATGCCCAATGGAACTATCTACCTACTTCCGCATCAACTCTGGTGACACGGGACAATTTGAGCGGACTTTGATTGTCGCCGAAGAAGGTAGTTATGTTTCTTACCTCGAAGGTTGCACCGCACCGATGTATGACAGCAACCAGCTGCACGCCGCAGTTGTGGAACTCGTTGCCCTCGACAACGCCGAAATCAAATACTCCACTGTGCAAAATTGGTACGCGGGAGATGCTAATGGTAAGGGCGGTATTTACAACTTTGTCACCAAGCGCGGTTTGTGTCAGGGCGTAAATTCTAAGATTTCCTGGACTCAAGTAGAAACAGGTTCGGCAATTACTTGGAAATATCCTAGCTGTGTGTTAGTGGGTGATAACTCTGTGGGTGAGTTTTACTCGGTGGCGCTGACAAATCATCAGCAGCAAGCTGATACGGGTAGTAAGATGATTCACGTTGGTAAGAATACCCGCAGTACAATTATTTCTAAAGGAATCTCCGCAGGTAATTCTAGTAATAGCTATCGGGGTTTGGTGAAAGTCAATCCGACAGCGATTGGGGCGAGAAATTATTCTCAGTGTGACTCAATGCTGATTGGGGATAATGCCCATGCCAATACTTTCCCTTATATTCAGGTGCAAAATAACGGTGCGAAGGTGGAGCATGAAGCTTCTACTTCTAAGATTGGGGAAGATCAGTTATTTTACTTTGCTCAACGGGGTATTTCTTCGGAAGATGCTATTTCGATGATGATTAGCGGCTTCTGTAAGGATGTTTTTAATCAGCTACCGATGGAGTTTGCTGTGGAAGCTGATAAGTTGTTGAGTTTGAAGTTGGAAGGCAGTGTTGGATAAGTGGAAGGAAGGATAAACACAGGGACATCGGGGTTCTGTGTTTATCTTTTGGAAGAGTAACGAACCGCAGAGGCGCAGAGAGCGCAGAGAAGGGAGAGAAGATGATTATTGAAAATAGTGAAGTTGTGCTGTCGGTACGGAATCTGACGGCTAATGTTGATGGGACACCGATTTTGAAAGGTGTGAATCTTGAGGTGCGATCGGGTGAAATTCATGCGATTATGGGGCCGAATGGTTCTGGTAAGAGTACTTTTTCTAAGGTGTTGGCTGGACATCCGGCGTATGAGGTGACTGGCGGTGAGGTGATTTTTCAGGGGCAGAATTTGTTGGAGTTGGAGCCGGAGGAACGCGCCAGAAGTGGTGTATTTTTGGCGTTTCAGTATCCGTTAGAAATTCCGGGTGTGAGCAATTTGGATTTCTTGCGGGTGGCGTACAATTCTCGTCGGAAGGCGCAAGGTTTAGAGGAAATAGACGCTTTTGATTTTGACGATTTGATTGAGGAAAAGCTGGATGTGGTGAAGATGAATCCCAGTTTTCTCAGTCGGAGTTTGAATGAAGGGTTTTCTGGTGGCGAGAAGAAGCGGAATGAAATTCTGCAAATGGCTCTGCTAGAACCAAAGTTAGGAATTTTGGATGAGACTGATTCGGGTTTAGATATTGACGCGCTCCGAATTGTGGCGAATGGGGTAAATCAACTGGCAAGTCCAGAAAATTCGACAATTTTGATTACCCACTACCAACGGTTACTCGATTATATTGTGCCTGATTTTGTGCATGTGATGGCACAGGGGCGAATTATTACGAGTGGTGGTAAAGAACTGGCGCTGGAATTAGAGTCTCGCGGTTATGACTGGGTGCTAGAAGAATTTGCAGCTGCTGAGGTGGGTGTGTAATGAATATTCAAGTATCCCCTAGTCCAATACCTAATTCAAATGCAGTCAGTTTGACATCGATGTTAGATAGAGATGATTATCTGACTGGGTTGTTAAATCAAGTAACGGCAACTAAAACAGAAGGTTGGTTGCAGGAATTACGCCAAAGTTCTGCTAATTGGGTACGTCACTCGATTATCCCGACTACCCGCGAGGAAGAATGGCGATTTACTGATTTGTCGTCTCTACGAAAGGTGCAATTTAATGTAGAGGCGGGAAATTTTGCGTCTGTAGAGTTTGATATTTTGCCAGAGGCGGCTAATAGTCGTTTGGTATTTGTGAATGGCGTTTTTGCGCCGGATTTATCCGCAGTTTCAGATTTGCCATCTGGAATTGTGGTGAGTAATTTGGCTGGTTTGTCTGCGGTTGAGCAGGAAGGTGTACGGCAGTATTTAGCTCAAGCTGAGGGAGCGCAGGAGGTTTTTACTGCTCTCAATACGGCTGGGGTAACTGATGCAGCTGTGGTGTGGGTGAAGAAGAATGTGGTAGTTGAAACGCCAATTCATCTTGTGTTTATTTCGGTTGTGGGTGAGACGGCGACGATTTCACAGCCGCGTTGTTTGGTGGTGGCGGAAAGTGGTTCGCAGGTGACGTTGGTTGAGGAGTATACGAACCGCAGAGGCGCAGAGAGCGCGGAGAACGGAGTTTATTTAACTAACGCGGTTACGGAAGTTTGGGTGGGTGACAATGCCGAGGTGAGTCACACTAGGGTTGAGTGGGAAGGTGCAGAAGCTTTTCATATTGGGAAAACTGCGATCGCACAAGCTCGTGATAGTCGATATACTTGTCATGCCATAACTTTAGGTGCGAAGTTGTCACGGCACAATTTGGAGATTTTGCAAACTGGTGAGCAGACACAGACTACTCTCAATGGTTTGACGATAATTTCTGGTAAGCAGTTGTCTGATACTCACAGTGCGATCGCACTTAACTATCCCCACGGTACAAGTGACCAATTGCATAAATGTATTGTAGGCGATCGCGCTCATGCGGTGTTCAATGGTAAAGTTTTTGTACCCAAACTAGCGCAGTTAACAAATGCGTCCCAGTTAAATCGCAATTTGCTGCTATCGTCGAAAGCCAGAGTTGATACCAAACCCCAATTGGAAATTACGGCGGATAATGTCAAATGCGCTCATGGTGCTACTGTTAGCCAATTAGAAGATGACGAAATATTCTATCTGCAAAGTCGGGGAATTGATGAAAACGATGCTCGGAAGTTGTTAATTAATGCCTTCGCTGCTGAAGTTATCAACAAAATACCAGTTCCTTCTCTGCGAGAAATCCTTTTAAACACAGTGAATAATCTCAAGTCCCTGACTAATGAGTAATAACTAATCTACCAATGACTTTCACCTCTACCAAAACCCTTGCTGATAAAGTTCGCGCTGACTTCCCGATATTGCATCAGGAAGTCAACGGGAAACCCCTTGTTTATCTCGATAATGCGGCGACATCGCAAAAGCCTTTGTTGGTGTTAAATACCCTACGGGATTATTACGAACACTATAATGCTAACGTGCATCGAGGTGCCCATTCCCTGAGCGCTAAAGCTACTGATGCTTATGAAGGTGCGCGAGATAAAGTTGCCAAATTCATTAATGCTGCATCCCGTCAGGAAATCGTCTACACCCGCAACGCAAGTGAGGCGATTAACCTAGTAGCTTACAGTTGGGGAATGAATAATTTGCAGCCTGGGGATGAAATTATTCTCTCGGTGATGGAACACCACAGTAATATTGTGCCTTGGCAATTGGTAGCACAAAAAACGGGTGCAGTACTGAAGTTTGTAGAATTAACACCAGAAGAAACTTTTGATTTGTCACAGTTTAAAAAGCTGATTTCCGACAAAACCAAGTTGGTGTCGGTGGTGCATATTTCTAATACTTTGGGTTGCATTAACCCAGTGGCAGAAATTGGTGCGATCGCTCACAAATATGGTGCTAAATTCTTAGTTGATGCTTGCCAAAGTATTCCTCATTACCCTGTCGATGTGCAGCAGATAGATTGTGACTGGTTGGTAGCATCCGGTCATAAAATGTGTGCGCCAACTGGGATAGGATTTCTGTATGGCAAGTTGAAATTGTTAGAATCAATGCCACCATTCTTTGGTGGTGGTGAGATGATTGCAGAGGTGTATTTAGACCATTCTACATACGCAGAATTACCGCATAAATTTGAAGCTGGTACACCTGCAATTGGAGAAGCGATCGCACTGGGTGCTGCGATAGATTATCTTAGCAGTATTGGTATGGATAAAATTCACGCCTACGAAGCAGAATTAACGGCTTATTTGTTCCAACAATTAGAGCAAATTCCCCAAATTAGAATTTACGGCCCCAAACCAAATGCTAAAGGGGAAGGTAGAGCCGCTCTCGCGTCGTTCACAGCCGGAGAAGTTCACGCCAACGACTTATCTACATTATTAGATCAAGAAGGCGTTGCCATCCGTTCTGGACACCACTGCACACAACCATTACACCGTTATTTAGGTCTTGCTGCAACCGCACGAGCAAGTCTATCTTTCTACAACACCCGCGAAGAAATTGATATTTTCATCAAAGCACTGAAAGAAACTCTCGACTTTTTTGCAGGTTTCCTTGCTTAAAGTTACCAAATATTCAGATACTAATTGTGCCAAATATCAGCAACATATCTTGCTAATAGTTGGCACAATTTAATTATCTGGATTATTTACAGGAGCGAACGTAGGGGCGCAAGGCCTTGCGCCCCTATCAATGTACAAATAATTTGGGATAATTTATTTTTTGTCAGTCCTTTATATATAGTTAGAAAAAACTTTAGTTTAACAGAGTAAAAGATAAGATCGGCAAAAATTGTAATTGCTGAGTTGGGATGTGCAATAAGACACCAGGGGTCTTTCTTGAAAATTGCTGTAACTGTAGCTATGGCATTCACGGCATCCATACCATAACTCATAAAGAAATCTACCGTACCCTCATCAACAATTGAGTACCACTGAGCGCCTAAAGACCACTCATTTTGATAGTTACATCTAAACTGTAGCCTTTGTAAATACCAATGGCGTAGGCGCAGCCCCTAGTAGACATCGCTTAGTAAAATCCACCATGTTCCGTTTGTGCTATCTAGTTTGTACTAAAGTTAACTTTATTCAACCGAGAATTGTTAGTTGATAGTTGGTTGCTGTTAGTACAAGCAGCAATGACGCTGCTATTAATTCAGATAGAAGTGTATTGAATAAAATTATGGCGACTAAGGCGATGAATTTTTGTTGATGAGGATGATAACGGATTCATAAAACAGTATGATGCTCTCTCCTATCTGCCGTTGTAGCTGAATCTAAATGTACATTCTAGAATCAACTTTTGATTCACTAGAGAATAGGGCTGAATTTCTAAAGCACGTTGAAAAGCCCGGATAGCTTGACTATACTCTCCTAGTGCTGCATAACATAAGCCCATACCATGAAGCGCCCCAAAATGTATTGGATTTATCTGTATAACCATCTGACAATCTGCCAGAGATTTTTGATAATCGCCAATACTGTAATAGAGGAAAGCTCGACGATTCCAAGCTTCAGCAAAATCTGGCTGGTCTTGAATTAATGCCGTCAGCGATGTTTCAGCTTCAGCAATTTCACCTGCATCTAGTAACTTTTGACTGCGGTCAATTATTTCCAGCCCATAGATTCCCTTTTGCTGAAACCATATCCGCCAGATTTTTCTGGTTGCCTTGTCGCGCACTGTGGCATCTGGGTTTTTCAACTCTTCAAGTAAGGAATTGATAAATAAAGAATCCATGAATTTGAGATCGGTGAATATACCTTTGTATTAACTTTCTCACAAAATATCTCGATTAAATCATTTTTAAAGTCATCTTTAAATTAGTCGTGATTAATCGCTAATTATGAAATTTGTGTGTGACTTATTGTGTTCAACAATACGACTAATACCACACTAGATATTATGTTGTATTGGTTTTTCACAAATTGTCTCAGTGGCTAACACACTCTTTATTAAAACCTAAGTTTGTCTGCTTATTCGCTGTACTAGAAGGTATATAGAGTTTTGTAATGTACATTACATTCTGATGTGACGTTGTATGCATCTGCCATTGATGACCATTTGAATGAACATGGCTATATTATTCCTGGATTGGGAGATGTAGGCACGGTGGGCTATGCAGGAGCTTATTTGGCACAAAATAAGCTAATTATCTATGAGCAAATGACGATCAAATCCAGTTATTAGCTGAACACTGCATAAATCGTTATAGGACTTACGCAAGAGCTTTCTGAAACTCTTATTTCTCCGTGTCCTCTGCGCCCTCTGTGGTTCGTTTTTTCATGATTTTGCGTAAGTCCTGTCGTTAGTTAACAAATTTTACCTTCGCCAAAATTGGAAATATTCTTAAATAAATGCATACTAAATACATCACATTGATACACTAAGTTCATATAAAATAGTGATTGATTTTATCAGACTATTCCATAATCATCTACTATAATATTGGATACTTCAATTTGCCGATTATAGCAATAAATATTACATAGTAGGTACTAATGGTACAACCGACTATTGGACAATTAGAAACAGAAATATCACAGCGGATTATAAATTTATATAATGATAGGCTAGGTAAGTCTCCTAGCCAAATCATTTGTCATTTTTTTGATACTGAAATCGTAATTTCTCTAGAAAACTCTGTTACCCAAGCTGAACAAACTTTACTCAAAGGTGGTTATGATACTTTAGCTGAACAAGTACGATTATATTTAGAGAAAATAATTAAACCAGATTTAAAAAATTTGATTGAGGAAATTATTGGTCAACCTGTCCTCTACCTAATGACAAACACCAATTTAGCAACAGGCCGTACTGGGATTGTTGTAATTCTCAAGGAATTACCTGAAGTTCGTAATCCCGAATATATTCCTAAGATAAATGTTAGGAATTTAGCTGACTGATGTGGCGACTGATTACCACTTCTAATTGATTAAAATCATAGGGTTTAGTAATGCAATCATCAAATGCCGTGAGCACTGTGGAGCGATCGTCTTGTACCGTTCTTAGAGGTGTAACTGCAATGATTGGAATGGTAGCAGTTTTTGAGTCATGCTTGAGATCGTCAATGACTTGGTTCGCACTCAAGTTAGATAGCTTCATATCTAGCAGGATTAAATCTGGTTGATGAGTTTGTGCCAACATCACAGCCCTCACCCCTTGTTTGGTACAAATACATGAAAAATTTAATATTCCTAGATGAGAATTAAGTAGCTCTAAATCATGTAAACTCTGTTCAACAACCAAAATTAAAGGCTGTCCATTCATAAGCAGTTAGTCCTGTTCAAGAAAAGCTATTCACAAAAACTCCACTTATCAGAAAAACCTGAAAGTCTTTGTTTCTAGTAAATGTTTAATTCAATGTACGAGAGTATCTTCAGGCAACCAACTAAGGTATAAAAATAAATAGGTTAGTGTATAATTCATTCGGTTGTCCATCGGCGCTAAATTTTAAGAAATAACATAGCAAAGCAGTCATAACATCAAGCAAATATTAGCATAATTGATGTATGTAATTGCAAGGATTGACTATAAAGATCGGTATTTTATGGTAAGTAGGGGATACTTGAAGTTGCAGATTTATTAGCCTTAGCCAGGAGTGGCAAAATCGCGCAGGCATCGCCTTTGGTACATTACCATAAATTAATTAAGTATATTTAACCATCAAGTAACTTACGTGCATAAGCGATCGCCTCTGTTGGTGTTGAAAGTTTCCCCTCAGCTTGTGCTACACCAATTTCAGTTAGCAGTTGGCCGATAATTGGCGAAGCTGGAATATCTAATGTTGTAATCAACTCCTTGCCGCTTACTAGGGGAGTGGGATGAGCGATCGCATCGTTAGGGTTGAGATAGCGGTCGATCAAAGGTGCTAAAACTTGGTAGCTCATTGCTTTAGTTTCCACTGCTGTGTGTAGTGCCTTGTCACCAGATATTGCCTCTACCAAATTATTAATTGCTACAGCTAGCACTGCCGTAGCGGGGAACACAATATCTGCGTTATGAAACAAAAAGTATTGTTCTCGCAATGACATATCAACTACTTGAAATTGCGGTAACAATTTCAGAGCAGTAGTTATACCTCGGATTTCGGCGCGACTATAAGTTAGTTCTTGTAGCTCTATTTCTGCTAATTCTGGATCTGGGTTGACGAGACAAGCAAGTTTGGCAATAGCTAGCCAAGTAGTTTTAATACTATCGCGGACATGTTCTTGCAGTTGCGATCCTAGTTGTTGCCAATTTTCTGTGAGTAAGGCGGCTGCTGTGTCGACTGCTGCTAATTTGAGCAAGCTTTCACGGGTGGCATTTTTGAAGAAAGGGGCAAGTAAACCATCTTCCCAAGCCATTGTAATCCAAGGAGTACCCTGAGAATTTGCCAGTAGATAGCCAATTTCTACCCTAACTCTTTCGGCTGCAACTTTGCTGATGTGTGATGCCAAAGAACGAATAGCGGCCTGGGTAGCTGGCTCAATAGTAAAACCTAGTTGAGCGGCTTGGCGATAACCTCGCATTAACCGCAAAGGGTCATCTTCTAGGTTCGCGGGTGATATCATTCGCAAAATGCCCTGTTGTAAGTCTATATAACCTTGCAAAGGATCGATAATTTCTTGCGTATGGGGATTATAAGCGATCGCATTTACTGTAAAGTCCCGTCTGTGCAAATCAACTTCTAAACTATCTCCTTCCTGTTGGGCAAAGTCAGCCGTGGCGTGGGGAAAAACCACACGCGCAATTTGTCGTTTTGCATCAAGTAACACAAAACCAGCTTTGTAATGATGAGCGATCGCTCTCGCTACCTTTACCGCCTTGGATGGTATAACAAAATCTAGATCCCGATATTCGCGAGTTCTGCCCAGGATCGCATCTCGGACAGCGCCACCTACCATGTAAGCGGGTTGTGGTAGGAATTCCAAACTAAAAGGCCAATTTTCGGGAGCTAGGATAGAAGGAATTGATTCGTGCATTGTAATAAAAATCAACCCAGCAACTCATGAATAACAGTTGGGCTTACGTTAGATTAACAATAAAGGCCCCTGGAGTTGGTTCTATTATGTGTATTTGCGTGAATTGCCACTATGTAGACAGCTGTGTTACCTATCATGCCGTAGAAGGGCAGCACCAACAGCCTCACTTGACTGAAACACCAGATTTTGATCCCAATGAACCTTCTATCAATGTCAACATTCGGACTACAGATGATGTGATTGAAATGGAATGGGATGTTGTTGGTTGTCTGAGCTTCAAGCGGGAAACGGGTAAGTGGTCGAAATTGCGTCCTGGTGAATTAGTGCCCACTTGATAGAAATGATTGGTGTATGTTACAGGTATTTTCAGGTAAATAGACCACGCGGTAGGGGCGCAAGGTCTTGTGCCCCTACAACCGATATGGTCAAAATACATGATTTCTGCTGTAATGAGATTTTGTCCATCAGCGATCGCAGAAGATAAAGAAGCCAGCCAAGAAAAAACAGCATGACCAACGCACAGCGATTAGACCATGTTGAAGATGAACTCGAAACTGTTAAGCGATTGCTAGTTTCTACTGCAAGCTACGCAGAATCAGCAAACAGACGGCTTGATGAGTTGACCATAAAACAAGATCGCACCCAATCTCACCTTGATGAGTTGACCATAAAGCAAGACCGCACCCAATCTCACCTTGATGAGTTGACCATAAAACAAGACCGCACCCAATCTCACCTCGATCAATTAGGGGCACGTGTTGATCAGATAGGGGAAAAGGTTGACCAAGTTTCTGATAAGGTTGATAGTTTTATCACTCACACGCAACGCCTATTTACAAAGACAGGCAGTGAAATAGAGGAAACAAAGGCAAGAACTGAGCGATTAGAAGCACTTATGCTAAAGCTCGACCGCAATTTTGAGGAACAAAAATCTCAGTTTCAGGAGTTTCAACTGACTACAGGTGCTGCCTTGGAGCGAATTGACCGAGTTTTGGACTATCTATTGAGACAGCAAGGCGGAAATCCAAATCCCCCATCCTAGCCGCGATCGCTATTAGCAAGTCAACAGCATTGGCTCTCACAAACCTTGTAACAAGACTGTTTGACCGATCGTTAATCAGTATTTTTTCAATTAATCACCGCTATGTTATATGCTTAAATAAATTACGTTAACTCTATAAAAATAGATATTTTAAGTAACTTTGACAACGGAACTAAAAGACCTTGCAATAAATAAATACGCTTTAGGACTACACACCACTACTCCTGAATTAGGACTAGCAATTAGTAATTTTGCAGCCGATACTCGCTCTCAAATTTGGAATTTGGGGCGTGATTTATCTAGCTTAGTGCATCAATATTTAATTGAATTTATCAAACCACAAACTTGGTCAGATTTGTCCTTTATCGCAGTTGCAAAAGGCCCCGGTGGCTTCACGGGAACTCGGATTGGTGTTGTTACTGCTCGGACTTTAGGGCAACAGTTAGATATTCCTGTATTTGCGATTTCAACTTTGGCTGCCGTAGCTTGGGCAGAAGCTGGCAAAAGTCAAAATATAAAAACTTTTGCTGTGGAAATGCCAGCACAACGAGGTCAAATTTTTGCTGCTATTTATCAGTTTGAGCCAGATACTTCTAAACTAAAAGTGTGTTTGTCAGATCGAGTGTTGACACCAGAAGCGTGGCAGGAAACTTTAGCAAATTGGAACACTAATTATCAGCTGATTCAAGCTCAATCTGGTCTAGCAGCGACAGTGACAAGTATTTTGGAACTAGCTAATATCGATTGGCAAGAGGGCAAATTTCCTAATTGGTCAGAGGCTTTGCCATATTATGGGCAACATCCTGTAGAACTTTAACTGATATGCGTCACACTCCATAAATCCAAAATCAAAACTGGCTGCTAGCAACACACCCAGAGCATAAGTTCCTGGGAATGAACCTAGCAAATCATAAAATAACGCCCAAGCCAAGTATTCCTTGCCTAGCATTGCTAAGGTGATGGGAAAGCCAAAATAACCTGTATTACCAAACATTGCGGCTAATATCAAGCTAGCCGGAGTTGGTGGTTGAGAGACAGTATTTCTAAAATAGGCTTGTCCTTTAATCCCGAACCAAGCTAAAAATGCTCTTAGTAAAATAGCTAGGTAAGCGATGTCTGGCGACAAGCCGCTTCTCTCCGTTCGCGCAGCGTGTTGCAGACAGACGCTACGCGAATGCATCTACGTAGGTGCAATCCAAATTTGTCCTGATAAACTAGATTGACGCAAAAACGATACTATGCTTATGGGTACTCCCACCCAAAAAAGAAACAGTCCTAAACGTGTAGGAACTGTCCCAGGTAGTTTGCGTCCCAGAATAAAACCTACCAGGACTAATCCTCCCAGCTTGACGTATAGTTCTAAAAGGTTTGTCAAGATTGCGCCCAAGAACCACAGATGTAAAATGCTACCTGTTACGTTTACTTTTGTCCAGTGCAAAATCTGTTATGGCTATTCCACAAAAACAGGAGTTTACCTTTGAATAAGGCAGGGTTTTCTGGAAAACCGCAAAACTCATCGAATGACCTTGGTGATGATATTCCAGTGGCTGTACGCGATACCCCTGTTGCAGCACCTAAAATTTGGTTGCAACCCCGAATTATGCTGATTGGGGGAGTAATGGGATTTGTCTTGCTCGCTTTAATTAGCGGTTTTTTGTTTTTCGTCACTGCACCCAAAAAAACCGCAGATTCTCAACCTTTACCAGCTACTTCTACTCCTACAACTCCAACTCCGACAGCATCTAACAATTCCAGCGATACTGTATTAGGGCATTTTCCATACCCAGAAGCCCCTGAGTCAGAACTAGTAACCATCTCCGCAAATAGGGGCATTAGAATGCGAAAAGCTGCTGCCCAAAAGTTTGAGGAGATGGTAGCAGCAGCGCGGAGTTCAGGTGTAATTTTACTACCAATTTCTGGCTTTCGCTCAGTCAAAGACCAGGAGCAGTTGTTTTTTGCTGTCGGTGCCCAGCGAAATCAAACGCCAGCACAACGAGCCGCCCTCAGCGCTCCTCCTGGCCATAGCGAACATCATACGGGTTATGCAGTGGATGTTGGAGACGGAGCAGTACCAGCAACTAATCTTCAAACAAACTTTGACAATACCAAGGCTTATCGGTGGCTGCAAGCAAATGCACCGCGTTTTGGCTTTGAAATGTCATTTCCTAAAGATAATGCTCAAGGTGTGAGTTATGAGCCTTGGCACTGGCGTTTTGTAGGCGATCGCAATAGTTTAGAAATGTTCTACAAAGCCAGAAACTTAAAACCCGCTCAGATATCGCCATAAAAGACAGCAGACAGGAGTCAGGAGCAATTGGTTTTATCCCTCTCTCCTTGCTCTCTCTTTGCTAGTGGAGGCTGAAGCACTAGTTCTGCTTAATTTCGTCTGCTATTTCCTGGATTTTCAGGCTGAGGTTTTTGATACTTACCTGGATACTTACGCTGAAAGTATTCCTCCATAATTTGTAAAATCATGGGCGCAGCAATGCTACCGCCGCCACCACCGGAATGTTCAGCAAATGCCACAATCACAACTTCTGGCTGTTCAGCAGGTGCATAGGCTCCAAACCAAGCGTGATTTTGCTTAACACGGCCTTTCCACGCTTCAGCCGTGCCACTCTTACCAGCCACCGGGGGAACTGTTGGCTGCTTCAAAGCTTTACCTGTACCTTCAGCTACTACTTTCCGTAGTCCCTGACGGAGAACACTTATGGTTGTCGGCTTCATATTTAAAGATGCTCGCCAGCTTTTTGCCTCTTCATTGTCTTTAAGCAAATGCGGCTGGACTCGATAGCCACCATTAGCGGGCACAGCAAACATAATGGCGACTTGTAAAGGTGTCGTTTGTAAAGCACCTTGACCAATTGACATATTAATGCTGTCGCCTACAGTCCAAGGTATCTTCCAAGTTTTCTGCTTCCATGTCTCATCTGGGACTAAACCTTTTGCCTCTTCGTTGCCAAACTCAAAGCCAGTTCTTTTACCAAATCCATACTTGCGAGTCCATTCAATTAAAGTTGGGCCGCCGACTCCGCGACCAATTTGATAGAAGAAGGTATCACTACTCCACTGTAATGCTCCGACAAAACCCAATGGCCCGAACCCGGCGTGATTCCATTCACCAAATCGGGTGCCGCCAAAACTTAGGGAACCGTAGGTTTGCAGAACTGTGCTAGGAGAAAATTTACCTGATTCTAAACCGGCTGTGGTGGTAACAATTTTGAAGGTGCTAGCGGGTGGAAAGGCGCTGAGGGCGCGATTCACCAAGGGATGATCGGCACCTTGGACAAATTCCCAATCTTTTTGGGTGAGTTTCTGTTTCGAGAAAATATTTGGGTCAAAGGTGGGATGAGATACCATTGCTAAAACAGCACCGTTCTTGGGGTCAAGAGCCACGATCGCACCGTCGCGATCGCCTAAAGCTTTTTCTGCTGTCTTTTGCATATTTAAATCTATGGTCAAGTGCAAATCGTTACCAGGTTTTGCCTGTTTCTCACCCAAAACCCGGAGCGGGCGACCAGCACCATCTACTTCTACCTGCTGACCGCCCCATTCGCCCCGCAGAGTTTTCTCATAAGCTTTTTCAACTCCCATTTGACCAATCACATCACCTAATCTGTAGCCTTCCTGCTTCTTTTCTTTTAACTGACCGCCGGTCAGTTCTCGCGTATAACCTAATACATGAGCTAATTGCTGGGCATGGGGGTAGTAACGAACGGCTTCTGTATGAATTTCTACGTCTTTAAGTTCGGTTTGATACTCTTTCAATGCTGTGATTTGGGCTTCGTTCAAGTCACGAGCAATTCGGATGAGTGAAGAAGAGTTAGCACCTGCCTCTTCTAGTTTCTTTTCCATCTCTTCTTGGGGAACGTCGAGAATTTGAGATAGACGCGCTCCCACTAATGACCACGCTGGCTTGGTATGTGCCATCGGCCACAAATATACAGAGCGAGGATAGCGAGTACTGGCTAAAAGTTTGCCGTTGCGGTCAAAGATATTGCCTCGTTCTGGTTGTTTGGGAATCATCCGAATTCGATTTGACTCGGCTCGTTTTCGGTGGCTTGCTCCTTCAGTAATTTGCAAATATGCCAAACGAATGCTAATTCCTGTCAGCATTAATAGAGTAAATATAATTAAAAATATCGGCTGGAAACTTTGTCCAACAGTACGTGTATTTTTTTGTCCGCCAAGTGGAGATGGTTTCAGGAAAGTCATAAGGCAAAGAGGATTTCAAAATTAAGATTATCTGTAAATAACTCTGCTAAATTCTTAGCAGGTATTTAAGGGCAAACTAATTGGCAGTAATTACTTGTTTTCAATTGATATCATAAGCTCATCTCTTCTCTTGCCTCGACCAAAAGCTTCTTGAATTTTGAACTTTGCACACTAGTACAGTTCGGCGTAAATAAGCCACCCATTTGAAATGTCTAAAACCCTTACGCAATGAAAATTACGAATTACGAATTACGAATTACGAATTACGAATTACGCCTTGCGGTACTAGTCTCCAGTGCCATGTCCTGAACTTTGAGTTTTAGCTGCTGATGGGTCAGGCTGAGGTTTTTGATACTTACCTGGATACTTGTGCTGAAAATAAGCTTCTAGTACTTGTAAAACCATCGGACCGCAAATAGTACCACCATGTTCGCCAGTATTTTCCCCAAAGGCCACAACCACAATTTCTGGCTTATTACTGGGCGCATAAGCACCAAACCATGTATGGTTTGGGCGACCAACACCAGCTTCAGCTGTGCCACTCTTCCCGGAGGCTTGGGCAATTGTCGGCACGTCTAAGCGCTTACCAGTGCCTTCACTCACTACCTTCCGCAGTCCGTCGCGGAGAACTTTGATAGTTGTCGGCTTCATATTTAAGGATTCTCGCCAACTTTTTGCTTCTTCGTTATCTTTAAGCAAATGCGGCTGAACTCGATACCCGCCATTAGCAGGGACAGAAAACATAATCGCCGATTGCAGAGGTGTCACTTGCAAAGCGCCTTGACCAATTGACATATTAATGGTGTCGCCAACAGTCCAAGGCGTTTTCAAAACTTTCCGCTTCCATGTTTCATCTGGAACCAAGCCTACTGATTCTTCATCACGAAATTCAATACCAGTTCTTTGACCAAACCCGTATTTGCGACTCCATTTAATTAGAGTTGGGCCGCCGACTTTTCTGCCAACTTGATAGAAGAAAGTATCGCTACTCATAGCGATCGCTCTGGGAAATCCTAATGGCCCGAATCCGGCGTGGTTCCACTCACCAAATGTCACCCCACCCACGGTAAGAGAACCAAAGGTTTGTAGTATTGAGTCAGGAGAAAATTCACCTGATTCCAGTCCAGCTGTCGTAGTCACAACTTTAAAAGTACTGGCGGGCGGAAAGGCACTCAGGGCACGATTGACCAAGGGATGATCTTTACCTTGGACACTTTCCCAATCTTTTTGAGAGAGTTTTTGTTTGGAAAAGATATTTGGGTCAAAGGTGGGGTAAGATACCAACGCTAAAACAGCACCATTGTTTGGATCGAGTGCTGCGATCGCACCTCGGTGATTTCCCAAAGCTTTTTCTGCTGCCTTTTGCACATCCAAATCTATGGTTAGGTGCAAATCATTACCAGCTTTTGCCTGTTTCTCCCCTATAACCCGGATTGGTCTACCCGCACCATCCACTTCCACTTGCTGACCGCCCCATTCGCCCCGTAGAGCTTTCTCATAAGCCTTTTCCACGCCCATCTGACCGATTACATCTCCCAGTCGGTAGCCTAACTCCTTCTTGCCTTTTAACTGGTCGGGGGTCAACTCTCGTGTATAACCTAATACGTGTGCAAGTTCCTTGCCGTGGGGATAATAACGTACAGAATCTGTATTGATTTCCACTTCAGGAAGTTCATTTTTATACTCCTTTAATGCCGTAATTTCTGCTTCATTTAAATCGCGAGCAACCCGGATGAGTGAAGAAGAATTAGCACCAGCTTGTTCTAATTTCTTTTCCATCTCATCTTGGGGAATGTTAAGAATTTGCGCTAGACGCGGGCCGACTACAGACCAGGAAGGCTTAGTATGTGCCATCGGCCACAAGTATACAGAGCTAGGATAGCGAGTGCTAGCTAAAAGTTTGCCATTCCGGTCAAAAATATTGCCCCGTTCTGGTTGTTTAGGAATCATCCGAATTCGGTTTGCTTCAGCTCGTTCCCGGAGTTTTGGCCCTTCAACAATTTGCAAGTAAGCCAAACGAGCCTCAATCCCACTCGCCATTAATAGGGTAAATATGATTAAAAATATTGATTGGAAACCACGTCCAACTGTACGTGTATCTTTTTTGCTGCCAAGTGATGGGAATAATGACATAAGTATCAATTCAAAATTCAAAATGAATAAACGCAATTCCAGCCAGACTTTTAGCAATTGCTAATATGCAATTTTAAGGTTTGTTAACTTAATTGCAGAATCTCTAAGTAAGTGATTAAGTATATAAAGTTACCATATTTTATTCTCTTTACTTGGTATGAAAGAATCGAGCGAGTATATTCTTGAACAATTGTTTTTGGCGGATACAATAAACCAAAGTGTCAAATATAGTCTGCCCAAAAGACTAGAGCAATTGACAAAATAACGTAATATCACGGCATTCTACTGAGGATTATGGCTCAAATTGTCATGCAAAATCAGAGGGGGATAACAAGTTTTCAGCCACTTGATGTTGAACTGCGTAACGTCTTCAAGTTCTTTAACCAAGAAGCAGCGGTAAATGGAATTGATTTGGATGTCAGACAAGGAGAATTTTTTAGTATTTTAGGCCCCTCCGGTTGTGGTAAAACAACAACATTGCGCTTAATTGCTGGGTTTGAAATTGCTGACGCTGGTAAGGTGTTTATTCAGGGTCAGTCCATGACTAATGTGCCCCCTTACCGCCGACCCGTCAATACTGTATTTCAAAGTTACGCTCTATTTAACCACCTGAATGTCTGGAATAACATCGCTTTTGGACTGCGGTTAAAAAAAATACCCAAATCTAAAATTGAAGCTAGAGTCGAAGAAGCTTTAAAACTGGTGAAAATGGAAAGTTTGCGATCGCGCTTTCCCAATCAACTTTCTGGCGGTCAACAGCAGCGAGTAGCTTTAGCAAGGGCTTTAGTCAACCGTCCCACCGTGGTACTTCTGGATGAACCTTTAGGGGCGTTAGATTTAAAACTACGTAAAGAAATGCAAGTTGAGTTATCAAATTTACACAAAGACTTGGGGTTAACCTTTGTGATGGTGACACACGACCAAGAAGAAGCATTGTCTTTGAGCGATCGCATTGCCGTGATGAATCAAGGCAAAATTGAACAAGTTGGCACTCCCAGCCAAATTTACGAACGTCCTTGTACATCCTTTGTTGCTGATTTTATTGGTGATACTAATTTATTCAGTGGTGAAATCGTCGCGGTAGACTCCTCTAATATTAAAATCTCCACAAAAATGGGGCTATCAATTGTTATTAGCCGCGCTGAAGATACACCAACTGAATTATCACAAGCTGTAGTAGTGAGTGTGCGTCCAGAAAAAATACAGCTTTCGCTGTATCCACCTAATTTGCCAGTTAACTGCTTTGAAGGACGGCTTGTTAACATTATGTATTTGGGCACACATGTTAATTATGTTATGGAATTAACAAATGGCATTAGTATTAATGTCTTGCAACCTAATACTCTTGGTACTTTACCAGACCGCGACACACCTATTTACGCCTGGTGGGCAGAAACTGATTGTTTAGCTATTAGTCAATAGTTAATGGTCATATAGCAATCCGCTTTGATTCCTGAAATTATTTGCGTAGGGAGGGAACAGAGAACAGGGAACGGGGAACAGGCAAGAAGGAATAAAAGTGTACTGAGTTTTTTTCAAAAATCAAATACGAGTCCTATACAAAACGGTGGCAAATTATTACAACTTCATGGAAAAGGAGGATAACCGCCCCATAAGAGATATAACGTTACAGTTGCAAAAAAACTTTAATGCTGAATTGGAATTGTAATTACAAACTCTGTTCCTACTGCTGGTGTTGAATGACATTCCAGTTTGCCGCCATGTGTTTCTGTGATGATTTGATAACTGATAAACATTCCCATACCTGTTCCCTTACCTACAGGCTTGTTGGTGAAAAACGGATTAAAAACTTGTTTTTGAATCTGTTCTGACATCCCTATTCCATTGTCAGCGATCGCAATTTTTACCCAACCATCATCTATCACTGAGGTACGAATGGCGATCGTGGGAGTTAACAACCCCGATGTTAAATTGTCTATTCTTAATTGTGCATTCTCAATTGTCCATTCTTCTAAAGCATCAATGGCATTCGCTAATATATTCATAAACACCTGATTGAGTTCTCCGCCATAGCATTCCACTAAAGGTAATGTGCCGTAGTCTTTGATGACTTGAATGGCTGGAAGCTTTGTTGTTTCTTGGAAGCGATGTTGCAATACCATTAGAGTACTGTCGATGCTTTCGTGAATATCTACTGCTTTAAACTCGGCTTCATCTATGCGTGAGAAGGTTCGTAACGACAGCACAATCTGACGGATGCGCTGAGTGCCAACCTTCATCGAACTCAATATTCTTGGTACATCTTTCTGGATGTACTCTAGGTCAATTTCCTCACACAAAGCCTGAAATTCCAACTTATTACCAGATTGCTGCTGATGGTGAATTATTCGTAACAGGTCTTGAGTATATTCCTCAAGATGGCTGAGATTACCGTGAATAAAATTAACGGGATTGTTGATTTCGTGGGCAACTCCAGCCACAAGTTGACCCAAACTAGACATTTTTTCTGCTTGAATCATTTGTGCTTGAGTTTGTCTGAGTTCTTGAAGAGTTTGTGCTAAATTTTCTGTTTGTTGTCGCAATTGGTCTTCCATCTGTTTGCGCTCATTAATATCCCTGGCGACACAAACAACGGTGTTTTCGCTCATACTGGCAATATTCGCCTCAAACCAAACCTCTTGTTCACCTATAGGCAAGCTATATTCTACCTTCACAGTTTTTTTAGTTAAGAGTGCTTGTTGAATAGAGTTGAGAAAATAGTCGGCACAAGTAGAGGGTAAAACCTCATGTATTTTTCTGCCCAGCAGTTCCGCAGGAGGTTGGTAGAGTAAGGGCGCACCACTAGGAGCGATTTTTAGGTATCTTCCTTCGGCATCTAAGACAAGAATCACATCCTGCATAGCGTTGAACAAGGCGAGTAATTCTGATTGCGAGGCTTTGATTAATTCTTCAGCTTGTTTGCGACTGCTGATATCGCTAATAGCGCCATGAAGACCAATAATTTCACCGTCTGAGTCGAAAATTGGCGAAGCCACTGATCTCATCCAGCACCAATTTCCATCTTTTTTTAGGTGGCGAAATTCTATTGCAATCCGCTGCCCCTTGGTTTCCACCATTTCTTGGATCTTTCTCTGGGCTAGAGGAAAATCATCAGGATGAAGCAGGGGGGCAAAGGTTTGACCAAGTAGGTCTGAAGGTTCCCATCCTAAAACGTTTTTATACTGTGGTGAGACATAAGTAAAAAGACCTTGTACTGACATGGAAAAAATCAGGTCGCTGATATTTTCTACGAGTTGGCGATACTTAGCCTCACTCTCAGCCAAAGCAGTTGCCGCCGATTGGTGATGCTGTCCGCGAATTTTCTTTGCTGATTCTACAAAGACAGAATTATTTGCCAATTTCGACTGTAATTCTATCACTTGTAAATCTTGTGGGACTTCATCAGTAACTAATTCCCAAATTTGATGTTGTTCGGCTAACAGCGTAGTTGAATAAAGGTCTTGCAATGCTTCTAGCTGTTGCAGCAATTGGGCATTTTGCTGACGTAAAAGCAATATCTCTTCATTGATTTTTTCAGTACACATGTTCAACTCCGATTTACTCCGAACCTTATTGCAACTGGGGTGACAGAATCTTCTTAGCTAAAGTTGGTCTACTCAGCACTGTTTATCGAACAGAATTCTGACTCCTGAATTCTGACTTCTGAACTCTTCTTCAATGCCGCACTGGAATTACGATCGCAAACTCTGTACCTTTTCCTGGGGAGGAGTTGCAGTCTATTGAACCCCCGTGTTTTTCCACAACAATTTGACGGGCGATGGCTAATCCTAAACCCGTTCCTTTTCCCACAGATTTCGTCGTAAACAAATGGTCAAATATCTTTTGCTTGACTGCTTCATTCATGCCATTAGCATTATCAGCAATCGTTATTTTCACTTGATTATCTTTCAATGAGGTTTGAATTGTAATCTTGTTAGGGTTTTCTTGGATTTCCTCAAAATTCCGCCCAGTATTCGACTCATCTAAGGCATCAATGGCATTAGCTAGAATATTCATAAACACTTGGTTTAATTGTCCAGGAAAACATTCAACTTGAGGCAAACTGCCATAATCGGTTATTACTTCAATTGCTGGACGTTGCTCATTAGCTTTGAGGCGATGTTTGAGAATTAAAATTGTACTTTCAATCCCTTCATGAATTTTAAATGGCACTTTGTAATCTTTATCAGCGCGGGAGAAAGTTCTTAAACTAGTGCTGATATTTTTCAGGCGATCGCACGCCATCACCATTGAATCTATGGCCTTGGGTAAATCTTCTAAACTATAATCTAAGTCAATTTCTTCTGCATGGTCAATAATTTCAGCACCCGGATTAGGTAAAGTTTCTTGATAAAGTTTCAAGTGTTGCACAACATCAGCAATAGTAGGTTTAGCTTGTTTGAGACTTGCAGCAATAAACCCCAAAGGATTATTCATTTCATGAGCTACACCAGCAACTAAATTACCCAATGCAGACATTTTCTCACTTTGAACAATTTGTAATTGGGCTTGCTGTAAATCTTCTAAGGCTGTTCCGAGTGCTTGAGATTTTTCTGTCACCGCTGATTCAGCTTGTTTGCGATCGCTAATATTAATAGTTGTTACAACTATGCGATAAACTTTGTCCGTCCGATCTTTTAATGGACTGAGTGTGGTTAACCACCAAGTTTTCTGGTCGTTAAATGTTAGACATTCTTCATAGGTGATGGGTATTCCGCTTTGGAAACAACGCAGATGATTTTGATATACTGCTGCACCTTCATCACCATGCAAATCTTGGGGAGTTTTACCTAGTACTTCCGAAGCAGGTATACCAACTGCTAATTCGCACGATTTACTCCATCCTGTGTACTCAAACTTACCATTATCCCGGACATCAATCACACAGATCAGACAGCCAACACCTTCGTAAATACTACTGAGGAACTTTTCTCGCTCCTGGAGATGATTATATAACTGGGCATTTTCCAAAGAAATTGCGGCTTGAGTGCAGAGGAAATTTACCACAGAAAGGCGATCGCTAGTAAATACCCCTTGAGTCAGTTGATTTTCTAGGTAAAGAATCCCTACTAAACGCCCTTGATTAAGAATCGGGGTACATAATACACTTTGGGGTTGTGTTCGGTGCATATATTCCCCAATCAACCCAATAATATCTGTTTTGCAATTGTCTATAACAACTGTTTGTTGAGTATTTTTGACGTAATTGATAATTTTTGCGGGAATCTCTTGACAATCGGCGAGTGATTGTGGTTTCAGAATGGTTTGTATTTGGTCATGATTAATAAAAGTAATTGCCCTAACTTGCCAATTATCATCAGACACTTTCTTCAATAAGGGTTCCCCCCGGACGGTAGTATCTTCATCTTGGGGAAGAATGAGTACAGCTTTCTTGGCGCCAGAGTTTTCTAGGATAATGTGGGTCAAGCTGGCAATGAGTTGCTCTAATTCCAGAGAACTGGAGATAGCTTGAGCGGCTTTGAGGACAGAGGTAAAATCTAATGTCTGGGAAATACTAGTGCTGCCAGTGGTAGAAGTGCGAGTAGATGAGGAAGTGCTACGAAAGCTAATAGTTTCTAGGGTATTGAAGTTGATTCGTTGCTGTTGCAGAATGGATTGGAGTAGTTGGGGATAGCGTTTTTCTAGGTCTTCTATTTTGGCTTTTGCACCCCAACGAGCGTAACAGTAGTATGCTTCTTGCATATATGCTTGGGCAACTCTTTCTTTACCCCAATCGAAATAAAATTTGGCTACTAATTCATTGCTAAGTGCTTCTTCTTGGATGTAGCCGTTGGCTTTAGCTAGAGTTATGGCGCGATCGTAATTTTCCAGTGCTTCTGCTTTATTGCCCAAAACTCTTTGTTTCTCAGCCTCAACTAAATGCCATTTATGCAGATGATTTGTGGGAGCATTTTGCGCACAACGGTACAGAGTGGTTTGATGGATTTCTACCTGGGCGAGAATTATGGAAAGTTCAATTTCTGGCTGGGTGGAAAATTGGGCTAGGTGCGTCAGGGCTGCGTAGAAATGGGAAATCGGAACAAAAATCAATCCTGATACGGCGAGTAAATACTTTTCCCCTTCCTCAATGTAAGCGATCGCAGCTTTGTAATCACCAAAAGAATAGGCAAGCAATAGTTTGTAGATATACAACTCAGCCATCACCGTGAGTTCATTAGCCTGACGATGTTTGGCAATCATCACCGTTTCATCGTAGATACTGCCGCTCAAACAATCGGGCTGAATTTGGGTTTCTCTGAAGTTCTGTGCCGCCTGCCGCATAATACTCACATAAGTCTGGGCAGAATGTTGCTTCGCCTGAGTTAAGGCGGCGTTGTAACTTGCGATATCTAATTCCAAATTGCTAAGTTCAGAGCCACTCCAAAAGACCGCATAGCTGTAACAACATACGTTATAGCCAGCGTGTAAAAAATCGCCAGTTTCCATACCAGAGGTAAAACCAGCTTTCAGCAACGGTATTGTTGCCGAGAGAGCTTCTTGGTGATGCTGAATAAAGCCACCAAACAACATGGAAATTATAGATTTGAATTCCCGCACATTGAACCGATCTAGCAAATTCAATGCCAATTGCCCAAAATCGTAGCCCCCTTCAACCTCTCCCAAAAAGGCACACAGCACCATTCCGTGCAGCGCATACCCCACAGTTGAGGCGGGCGTATTCCCAAACTGAAGCGATAGGCTGACCATTGTGCAGCTAATTAGGGGCAATAAACCCGGCATTCCTTGGAAAACAGGTGCAAACAACATTCCTAACAGTTGCATGGCTGCTTGTGCTTGGGGATCGGTCATCACTGGTAAGTCAGCTAGTTCCTCAATTCGTTTGCCTGCGAGTTGACTAGCAAGGACTTGTAAAGCTTTACCAATCTCAGCATTGTTTGGCTCAATGGGTAGCTCAACTCCCAATTGCTTTAAGGCATCTCTGCCAACTGCGATCGCTTCTAATAGTCTGCTCTGGGCTGTCTGGGCAGCAATTTGAATTTCGTAAATTTTAACTTTGTCTAAAATTGTTTGGGCTGATTGCAACACCTGTACTGCTATCTGTTCCATGCCATCAAAGTCAGCATTTAAGTAGGCGGCTTCGGCGGCGGCAACATAGAGACTCAAGGTCAATTCATATCGATCTTGCCAGCAATTCACTGTGAGTAGCTCAATCCCGGTCTGTAAATAGACTCTGGCCGCAGTGTATGCGGTGGAATTTTTGGCTTTACCTCCTGCTGCTAAGTTAAGTCGAACCAAGGCTTCTCGCTCGTATGATTGGGCGAGCAACTCTTGCCCTAAATTCAAATGCCCAACAATATCAAACAGTTTTTCTTCTTGTTCTATTTGAGAGGAATTTTCTAGAAGTAATTGACCAATTTTGAGATGAGTGGCTTGTTTCTGGTTATCAGGAATTAGAGAATAGGCAGCTTGTTGTACTCTGTCATGTAAAAATCTATATTTGGCTAATTGTTTATTGGTATTACCAGTTGACAGCGCCAATCGATCGTGATTTTCTCCCTGATAAAATTTATAAACATCACTAATTGGTAAAATCAACCCTTCTTGTAAAGCTTTCCATAAACTAGCAGCTGTTTCAATTTCTGATGACTCCCAAACAATCGCCAAGGTTGCTAAATCAAATTGATTGCCAATGCAAGCAGCTAACTGCAATACATTTTGAGTTGATTGAGGCAATCTTTGTAATTGAAATACCATGAACTTAACAACATCATCTGTCACCGCTTGCTGATTTATTTGGGTGATATCACATTGCCACCCCCCCGTAGCCCTGCCTTGGTAAGGAGGGGTGAATTCAATTAATCCATCTTGGTGTAATGCCTTGAGAAACTGTATGGCAAAAAACGGATTACCTTGAGTTTTCTGAAATACCAATTGAGAAACAGGTAATGCCGAATCTTTTGTACATTTCAGTGTGTCAGCGACTAATTGATTTACTTGCGATTGACTTAGAGGTGCTAAAGTAATCGTATTAATTGTAGCTGCTGTTTTTTGGATATCATTCAAAGTCAACATTAATGGATGCGCTGAATTGACTTCGTTGTCACGATAAGCACCAATTAAGAAAAGATGTTTTGTATCAGCCATTAATAACTGTATTAACATCAAAGATGCTGAATCGGCCCATTGCAAATCATCTAAAAACATCACTAATGGATGTTTTTCACTGGTAAAGACTTGGGTAAATTTCTGAAATAATAAATTAAACCGATTTTGGGCGGCAGTTCCTGATAATTCTGTAACAGGTGGTTGTTGACCAATAATTCTTTCTAATTCGGGGATAACTTCAATAATTACCTGTCCATTATCACCTACAGCCGCTAAGATATTGGTTTTAAATTGCTGGATTTGAGCATCGCTTTCGGTTAATAATTGCCCCATTAAATCGCGAAAGGCTTGCACAAAAGCACTAAAGGGAATATTTCGTTGAAATTGGTCATATTTCCCTTTGATAAAATAACCGCGTTTTTTGACTATTGGTTTATGAACTTCGTTAACTACAACGGTTTTACCAATACCCGAAAAACCAGCCACCAGCATCATTTCTGTCGCACCTGTACTAACGCGCTCAAATGCTTGCAGGAGAGTTTCTACTTCTGTTTCTCGTCCATAAAGTTTATCAGGGATAATAAAGCGATCGCACAGATCCCGTTGAGCAATTGGGAAACTCTTAATTTCACCAGTTTTTTGGAGTTGAGATAAACAATGTTCTAAATCAAACTTCAGTCCCAATGCACTCTGATAGCGGTCTTCAGCATTTTTCGCCATCAATTTCATCAAAATATCACAGAGAACTTGAGGAATCTCTTCCCTGTTCCCTGTCCCCTGTCCCCTATCCCCTAAAAGTGGTGGAAGTTTTGCTAGATGACAATGTACCAACTCCATCGGGTCATTTGAATGGAAGGGTAACTCACCCGTAAGTAGTTCATAAAAAGTGACACCTAAAGAATAGAAATCAGTCCGGTAGTCAATCCCCCGATTCATTCTTCCTGTTTGTTCGGGAGAAATATAACCAAGTGTCCCTTCCAAAACATTGGGATTCATCAGTGTTTGAGTTTCCCGTGGTAGTAGGGATGCAATACTAAAGTCAATTAATTTAACTTGTTTGGTTTCTGGATTAATTAAAACATTGGCGGGTTTAATATCTTTATGAATAATCCGATCGCGATACAATATATCTAAGGTATTGCACAGTGCGATCGCTATTTCTAAAAACTCCATCAAAGATTCTAGGTTTCCTCTCACTCCCCAATCCTTGAGAGAAATTCCCCCAAAATCTTCCATTACCAACGCATAACCATTTTGATACGGTTCTAGGCTATAGGTTTGGACTATTAGCGGTGAGTTGAGATTTTTCGCTATGGTGTACTGATTCCGAAACGACAAGAGTTCGCTGAAACTCGGATAAGGATTTTTCAGCAACTTAATCACTACGGGTAATGAGTCAGTCTCTCGATACCCTCGATAAACGATGGTTCTAGAACCATTGTAGAGTTCTTCGCTAACCTTATATCCGGGAATATTAACTCTCGTACTAACCATACTGCTAAATCTTTAAGACTCCAGATATAGTGTTCCCAGATATAAAGCGAACCCGTCGCTCCACAACTTGAAATTTTGAGGATTTAGAGTCAAAGAAAATCGGCGCTAATCCCATCGCTTCTCTACGAGACGCGGTGCGAACAAGGAGTGTCCGAGATTCATACCGGAATTTCAATCGTAAATTCTGTACCCTGACCCAGAACCGAGTTAAAACTTAATTTTCCACCGTGGGTTTCTTCAACGATTTGACGAGCGATCGCTAATCCCAATCCTGTGCCTTTACCAACAGCTTTTGTCGTAAATAAATGGTCAAATATTTTTTGTTTAACTTCTTCGCTCATCCCCTTGCCATTATCAGTAATGGAAACTTTAACTAGATTATTTTCGACTGAGGTTGTAATTGTAATGCAGTTAGGATTGGCTTTAATTTCTTCAAAGCTGAGTCCATGATTAGATTCATCTAATGCATCAATAGCATTAGCAAAAATATTCATAAATACCTGATTTAATTGACCTGGGAAACATTCTACTTGAGGTAAATTACCGTAGTTTGCAACAACTTGAATCGCCGGACGGTGTTCATTGGCCTTGAGACGATGTTTGAGAATGAGAATAGTGCTATCAATGCCTTCGTGGATATTAAAAGGTACTTTGTAGTCTTGATCGGCACGAGAGAAAGTTCTCAAACTGGTGCTGATGTTCTTTAGCCTGTCACACGCCATAGACATAGAATCAATCATCTTGGGTAAGTCTTCTAAGCTATAATCCAAGTCGATTTCTTCGGCGTGATCTGCGATTTCATCGCTTTTGTTGGGTAAACTTTCTTGATATAGTCTGAGATGTTCAACAATATCAGCGATAGTAGGTTTCGCTTGTTTGAGACTAGCAGCAATAAAACCAAGGGGATTATTCATTTCGTGAGCTACACCAGCAACTAAGTTGCCTAGTGCAGACATTTTCTCAGTTTGCACCATTTGTAATTGTGCTTGTTGCAGGTTTTGTACAGCAGTTTCTAGCTCTTGTGCTTTTTCTTGAAGTTGGACTTCGGCAACTTTGCGTTCGCGTAGCGCAGCTTGTTGTTCTGTAATATCATCTGCTAAAGAAGCAACTCCGATTAACTCGCCATCTGCATTTACAAGTGGATTGTTATACCAAGCACAAATGATAATTTTACCATCCTTTGTCACATTTTCATTGATACTGTAATTGCCGCCCTCCTGCGATATAATTTCGACGCTGACTCGCTCCATTTCTGTTTGAATCTTTTGAGGAATGATGAATTTGAATCCACAACCCAAAGCCTCTTGTTTGCTGTAGCCAAAGATTCTTTCTGCGGCTGGATTCCAGTCAGTAACTTGATAATTGGTATCCCACTCTATAACTGCCAGTGGAGTTTGCTGAACCAATAGCTGGAGTCGTTGCTGGGATGCTTGAAAGATAGACTGGGCGGTGCTTAACTCCTCAAGCGATCGCTCTAGCTGTTGGGAATACTCTAGCGATCGCTCATAAAGTCGAGCATTTTCCAAAGAAATTGCGGCTTGAGCGCAGAGTAAATTGAGCAGTTCGACGCGATCTTTTGTGAACGCCCCCGTTGCTAGATTATTTTCTAGATATAAAATACCCATCAACTTCCCTTGATGCAAAATCGGGCTACACAAGATACTTTTCGGCTGCTGACGGATGATATAGGGGTCATTGGCTAAGGTGCGATCGACACTTGCATTCACCAGCACAGTAGTTTGCTTATCATGCTTGACTTTGTAAATCAGTCTGTGGGGAATGTCCTGGCTATCTTCAATAGGAATACGCTGCAAGACAACTGGCTTTGAACCTGTGGTAATTGACCCTTTGATTAACAGGCGATCGTCTCGCAAGAGCATTAACACGCATTTATCAGCCCCCGCATTTTCGATGACGATGGTCATCAACGATGAAAGTAGATTTTCCAGTTCGATTTCACCAGAAATAGTATGAGAAGCTTTGAGAATAGTAGCTAAATCTAAAGCCACAGAAACATTACTACTGGATATGGCCGAACTGGTGGAGGTGACACTACCCAATGTGAACAGAGTTTCGTGAGTGGAGAGAGGAGAACGGGTTTGCTCTAATATAGGTGTAAGTAGTTGCGGATAGCGAGCTTCTAGGTCAGCAACTTTGGCTTTTGCACCCCAACGAGCATAGGCATAGTAGGCTGCGATCGTGTATTCCTCGGCTATGCGCTCTTTGCCCCAATCTAGGTAGAATTTTGCTGCCAGTTCGTTAGCAAGTGCTTCTTCTTGGGTATATTCGTTGGCTTTGGCTAGAGTTATCGCCTTGTCGTAAAACTCAATTGCTTCGGCTTTTTGTCCTAATACTCGACATTTTTCCGCCTCTACCAAATCAACCTTATGTTGATAATTCATGGGTGCATGATCCGCCCATTGCTGTAACTTGGTTTGATTTTCTATGACACCCTGCAATGCTTCTGATGTTTCATCTAACTGTGGATTTAATTGTGCCAGAGTTAGCAGAGAATCATAAAGATAAAATACTGGTTCGCTGACTAATCCCGCACCAGCCATAAAATAGCGCCTGACTTCAATAGCATGATTTTTCGCTGGCTCAATTTCTCCAAACAAGAAACAAAGCATCAGTTTATACAAATGGAAAATATACAATCCATATCCATCTTTGGCAGACTGTAGCTGCTGGAGAAATTCTGTTTCTTCAAGGGCTTTCCCAGACAAAAGGGTGGTATGTTCTGCAAGACCTAGCAGATTTAAAACAGGTTGCCAATAGATCCGGCAATAATTTGCGGTTGTCAATTGATTTAATTGCATCAAACTATGGCAGTAGGCGCAAATATCCTGCTCTAAGGTAGCCAAGGATTGACTGCTCCAAAAAGAATTGAGACAAAAACTGTGGCCATTGTACCCAGCAAGTACCAAGTTCCCAAATTCTATGGCAGTAGTGTAACCTTCTTGCAAGAGGGGTAGTGTTTCTTTAATGTGAGATTTGCGGTGTACAACAAATAACCCCAACATCATCAAAACATCTGTTTTACTTGCTTTGGCATCGAGTTTTGAAATAATCTGGAGTGCCAGGGAAGCAAACTGCGATCCTGTATCCACGACTTGGAAGAAATTGCAGAGAATATTGGCATAGTTCGCATAGCCGAAAGCAGAAGTCGATGTGTTACCGTACTGAATTGATAGTTTAACGGACAAAGTATTCAGCAATGGGTACAGCGCAGAGCCAGTGAGGTAAGCCGCTGGGCTGATGATATTGACAATTTTAAGAGTACCAAGTTTTTCTGCATCGGTCATTTCAGGCAAGTGAACCAAATCAGCGATTTCCCGATCTCCAATGAGTTCCTTAATCTGTTGGATTTCCTGTTGAATATCTGATGGTGTCGGTGTTTCAGGAAAGGTGACACCAAGCTGTTGTAAGATTGGTTGGGCGATCGCGATCGCTGATGTCAGTTTACTTTGGGAAATATGAGATTGAATTCTAATACAGTAAACGTTGACTTTTTCAGGTAAGGAGCGTGCCTTTTGAATAACAATATCAATGAACTGTTCCATCACCTCAAAGTTACCGTTTAGCATTGCTACTTCCGCAGCTAATTCATATAAGGCGAGGGTCATTTCATACTGCTGCTGCCAAGTATTTTCTGCCAACAAAGACAATCCCACTGTCGCATATTCACGCGCTGCTTGATAGGCGGTTGAACTTTTAGCTTTGCGACAGGCAATTAAATTGAGCCCAGCTAATTCTTCTCGTTGAGTTGGTTGGGTAATTAAAGCAGTTCCGTGATTTAATTGATTGACGATTTCAAAAATCCGGTCAACTCTAGCTTGTGCGGAAATCTGTTGTAGAAGCAGTTGTCCGATTTGGTAATGAGTCGTTTGTTTTTGGTCATCGGGAATTAGGGAATAAGCTGCTTGTTGAACGCGATCGTGCAAAAATTTGTAGGTAACATTTTGAGACTTTTCTGGCGTAACGGCTTGACTTTCTGCCCCTACATAAAATTTATAAACATCACCAATCGGTAAAATCAAACCTTCTTGCAATGCTTTCCATAAATTGGCTGCGGTTTCTACTTCTGAGTGTTCTGAAACAATTGCTAATGTTGCTAGCTCGAACTGATTGCCAATACAAGCGGCTAATTTGAGAATATTCTGGGTTGCTAAGGGTAACTTCTCTAACTGCAACGCCATAAATTCTACAACATCATCGGTCAAGGCTTGTTGATTAATTTTGGACAGATCGCATTGCCAACAGCCTAACTCCAAGTTAAATTGAATGAGATTTTCTTCGTGTAGGGCTTTGAGAAATTGGGTGGCAAAAAATGGGTTGCCTTTAGTTTTTTGATAGACTAATTGTGAAAGGGGTAATGCCAAATTTTCTGTACTTTTTAGGGTATCAGCGACTAATTGATTGATTTGGGATTGACTCAGGGGTGTTAAAGTAATAGTATTAATGACTGCTTGATTTTTTTGAATTTCGCTCAAAGTCAGCATTAATGGATGGGCTGGATTGACTTCATTATCTCGATAAGCACCAATGATGAAAAGATGACCTGTATCAGCCATTAATAGCTGCATCAACTTTAATGATGCTGAATCAGCCCATTGTAAATCATCTAAAAACATCACTAATGGATGTTCGGCGCTAGTAAAGACTTGGGTGAATTTTTGAAACAATAAATTAAAGCGATTTTGGGCTGCCGTTCCTGATAATTCTACTGCTGGTGGTTGTTCGCCAATGATTTTTTCTAATTCGGGAATGACTTCAATAATTACCTGACCGTTTTCTCCAACAGTTTCTAATATTTGATTTTTCCATTGCTCTAGTTGGACATCACTTTCGGTTAACAATTGCCCCATTAAATCCCGAAATGATTGTACAAAAGCAGAGAAGGGAATATTGCGTTGAAATTGGTCGTATTTTCCTTTGATAAAATAACCGCGTTGCCGAACAATTGGTTTATGAACTTCGTTGACAACGGCGGTTTTCCCAATACCCGAAAAACCTGCTACCAGCATCATTTCTGTTGCACCAAGACTGACTCGCTCAAATGCTTGCAGTAAAGTTTCTGCTTCGGTTTCTCGTCCGTAGAGTTTGTCGGGGATGATGAAGCGATCGCATACATCCCGTTGTGCAATCTCAAAACTTTGAATTTCACCAGAAACTTGTAGCTGATATAAACATTTTTCTAAATCCAATTTTAGTCCCAAGGCACTTTGATATCTGGATTCTGCATTTTTCGCCATCAGTTTCATCACGATATCGCACAAAACTTGCGGAATTTTTCTTCCCTTTATTTCACTTAAATTTGGTGGATTTTTGGCAATATGACAATGGACTAACTCCATCGGATCTTTGGATTCAAAAGGTAACTTTCCTGCCAGTAATTCATAGAAAGTTACTCCCAAAGAATAAAAGTCACTTCGATAGTCAATCCCCCGATTCATTCGACCAGTTTGTTCCGGGGAAATATAAGCGAGTGTCCCTTCTAATCCATTGGGATTTATCAAAGTTTGTGTTTCTCGTGGGAGTAAGGATGCGATACTAAAGTCGATTAATTTAATTTGTTTGGTTTCGGGATTAATGAGAATATTGCTAGGTTTGATATCTTTATGAATAATCCGCTCTCGGTAGAGTACATCTAAGGTATTGCAGAGTGCGATCGCAATTTCTAAAAACTCTTTTAAAGACGAGATATATTGCGTTTCTACAGAGGTAAAATAATTTTTGAGAGAAATCCCCCCAAAGTCTTCCATCACCAGCGCATAGGCATTGTGATAGGGTTCTAGGCTATAAGTTTGGACTATTAGCGGTGAGTTGAGATTTTTAGCTATGGTGTACTGATTCCGAAACGACAAGAGTTCGCTGAAACTCGGATGAGGATTTTTCAGGAGTTTAATAACTACAGGTAATGAGTCAGTCTCTCGATACCCTCGATAAACGATGGTTCTAGAACCATTGTAGAGTTCTTCACTAACCTTGTATCTGGGAATATTGACAAGAGTGCTAACCATACTGCTCAATCTTTAAAACTTCCAGATTTAGTATTCCCAGATGTCTAAAATTATTTACCAAAAATAGCCAAAAATTACCCCGAAATTTCAATAATAAATTCCGTACCCTCACTGAAAACCGAGTTAAAACTCAATTTTCCGCCGTGGGTTTCTTCAAAGATTTGCAGACTGATTGCTAGTCCTAGACGATCGCTCGTTTTGTTAATTTTTATAACTCAAGCTTGATTAAAAACCATGCCTAACACTGGCTAACAGGAGTAACTTATTAACAGTTGCACAGATAGATACACTTAAGTTAATCTTGAAACTACCTATGGGCACTCCAATCAAAGGCATATTTAGAATCAATCGGTAACAATACAAAAGATGATTAACTATTAACTTAATGACTAACAGACGCCAATTTTTAAAAGGGGTGACAGCACTTTCTAGCTTATCTTTAGGTGGTTGTGGCTGGAGGCTGGCTGAAGTACGTGCTAATTCTAATACCAGTAGTCAGCGTGACCAACTTTATATATTTACCTGGACACAATATACTGACAATCAATTACTGAAAACTTTTAGCAGCCAAACTGGCATAAAAGTCCTAGCAGATGTGTATGATTCCAATGATGTCATGCTGGCTAAATTGCAAGCTGGAGGCGGTGGCACTTATAGCATCATCAACCCATCTGACTATATGGTGCAAAAGATGGTAGACAAAGGTTTGTTAACAGAAATAAATCACGATCGCTTAATCGGTCTAGAGAATTTATTTCCCCGGTTTCAAAATCCTAGTTATGACCCCAATAACCGCTACAGTATCCCTTTTAACTGGGGGACAACAGGTTTACTTTACAATTCCGAAAAAATCAAAGATGCACCACAAGACTGGGATTACCTTTGGCAAAATCAAGAGCAACTGAATCAGCGAATGACTTTGCTCAATGATGTTCGAGAAGTTATGGGTGCAACCTTACGAATGCTTGGTTATTCTTATAACTCAAAAAATGAACAAGAAATCAAACAAGCTTATGAAAAGTTGAAGGTTTTAAAACCTGCGATCGCCCGTTTTGACACCGACGCTTGGCAAAATCAAATTCTGGCAGGAGATTTACTACTGGCAATGTGTTATTCGGCAGATGCGGTGAAAATCTCTCAAGAAAATCCTAAACTCAAATATGTGATTCCTCGCAGTGGTTCTTCATTATGGACAGACACTATTGTAATTCCCAAAACAGCCCCCAACCAAGCTGGAGCTTACGCTTGGATTAACATGATTTTGCAACCAGAAATCGCAGCTAAAATCACTCAACGCCTGAATATTTCTACGCCGAATAGCGCCGGATTTGAGCAATTACCAAAAACAATCCAAAACAATACTAATTTGTTTCCGCCAGAGTCACTGTTAAAAAATTGTGAACGTGTTACACCTGTAGGAGAATTTGAAGAGGTTTACGATCGTTATTGGACTCAATTAACTAGCAGTTAATTGAGTTAGGAGTTAGGAGTTAGGAGTGATTAATTTGGAAAAAAATGAGATTTCTAAAATAGAAAAATTGCAGAACCCCGTCAGAAATTGGCTGCAACCTTTGGTATTGCTTGCACCATCTGCGATTTGGTTATTACTTTTGTTAGTGCTGCCATCTTTGATCATTTTCGAGTTAAGTTTAGTTACAGATATCCGACCGGGAGATTTGGTCAATCCCAACGGATTCAAAAACTACATCAGAATATTTGACTCCCTTTACGTGCAAGTAATTTGGCGATCGCTATTTTTTGCCTTTGGCACTACGATAATTTGTTTAATTTTGGGCTTCCCTGTCGCCTATTGGATTGCTCAAATAGCGCCGCAGCGTTGGCGAAATTTGCTGCTATTAGGCTTTGTTCTACCTTTGTGGACTTCTTCCTTACTCCGTTCTTATGCTTGGATTACAATTCTTCGTCCTACTGGTTTATTGAACAGTTTATTCAGCAGTTTAGGTTTACCTACTTGGGAATTACTCAACAATAGTCAAGCTGTATTAATTGGCATGAGTTACAGCTTATTACCCTATATGGTTTTGATTTTATATGCTTCTCTTGAAAAGCTAGATAAGCGATTGCTAGAAGCTGCGGCTGATTTAGGTGCAAATCCGGTGGAAACTTTTTTCCAAGTAACCGTACCGCAAATTTTTTCGGGAATTGCGGCTGCTTCCATGCTTGTATTTATCACAGGCTTGGGGGATTTTGTCGATCCAGAATTACTCGGTGGTGCTTCTAGTATGACGGCGGCGCGGTTAGTTTATAACCAGTTTCTTGGAGCCACCCAAAATTGGGGATTCGGTTCAGCATTAAGTATGACGTTAATTTTGCTAGTTAGTATTGCGATCGCACTTTTAATTAAGTTTGGGGAAGCTGCGCCCAAACGCTAAACTTTTGTTGGCTCATTTATAATAAAGGCATCAAACGCCAGCGAGACAACGGTTATGCTCTCACCCGATCTCAAAAATGCGTTACCAACTACCGACGAACTTCCCTGTTCAGACGATACCCCAGTGGATAACGAAGATCAAAACTTTTTGCCCAATATTTTACTCTTCTTACTTAACTCCATTTAGGCAAATCGCATGGATTGGTACTTCGGAGTAGATATGGCAGTGTATCACACCACAGGAGTAAATCCTAGAGTACCTGTAGTCCCAGATGCTTTTTTAAGCCTGGGAGTAGAACGGAAAAAGGGTGGTAAATCACGCAAAAGTTATGCGGTTTGGGAAGAAAATGGCATAGTTCCAATATTCACATTAGAAATGATATCCCATACTCCAGGAGGTGAATACGACGAAAAGCTAGATATATATAGAAAACTCGGTGTATTGTACTACGTAATTTATAACCCTGAGTTTTGGCGACGCGACCAACATCAACCCTTGGAAGTGTATAAGTTGCTCGATGGAAACTACCAATTACAAATAGGTGAACCCTATTTAATGCCAGAGGTGGGTTTAGGTATAGGACGACACCAAGCTGTAATTGGCGGGATACAACAGGAGTTTTTATGTTGGTATGACGAGCAAGGAAGCCGCTATTTTACAGATGCAGAACAGGCACAACAAGAGCGATCGCGGGCTGAACAAGAACGGCAAAGGGCTGAACAATTAGCCGAGTATTTACGCTCTTTAGGAGTAGATCCAAATAATTTACCTGATAATTCGTAATTCGTAATTCGTAATTCGTAATGACGCTCTCTACGAGACGCTGCGCGAACGCGGACTCGCTAACGTAATTCGTAATTAAAAATTGTTAATTATTTTTCACTATGATTAAATGATCTAAATCACCTGCATTACTGTTCATTAATTCTTTTATTTTAGAGATAAACTCATGCTCTAAAAAAGGCTTGGTTAAGTAAGCTTTTGCACCTAATTCTTGGGCAAGCTGGCGATGTTTTTCAGCGCTGCGAGAAGTAAGAATCACAACAGGTATTTTTGCTAAATTGGTGTATTGGCGGAAATTGCTCAACAACTCAAAACCATTCATTCGTGGCATCTCTAAATCGGAGACGACAACTTTAATTTCAGGATGTAACTGCAATTTTTCTAGAGCTTCTACACCATTTTGAGCTTGTATTACTTGATAGCCAGATTTTTGGAGAGTCAAAGAGAGAGTTTGCCGGAGGCTAATTGCATCATCTACTACTAAAACAACTTTTGGTGATTTATAATCTGGCTCTTGAGAATAACTGGATTGGGTTTCTATAGTTGTTGTGGAAGTCGATGCCGCAAGTAATGGTGTAGATGAAAAATTATGTCCTGATATCGGCAAGGCTTTTTTATGTGACGGAGAAGCTACTGGTAGCGCCCTGATATCAAGTGTTGTTTGTTGGATTTCGCTAGATTTTACCAGCAACAAAGCATCAATTACTAAGATGAGATTACCATTAGCTAAACTACTACAACCATAAATGTATTTTGGCGGTGCGATCGCATTTCCTAAAGGTCTGATTACCAGTTCTTGTTCGCCGATTATTTGGTCAACTTCTAAAGCAACCTTTCCCTGATTTCGCTGTAGCAAAAGCACCGGATTTTTCGCTACACTTGGGTCGTGAATATTTGAAGTGTTGTATGGAGTCTCATTATTAATGAATGAACCATTATAATTAATCAACTTTGAAAGTTGACGAAGGCTAACCATAGTCTCATCATTGTCTATATTCCAATACAAGACTTTTTTCCCTTCAATTTCTTTAATCTGTTGTTCAGAGGGAATCAATATTTTTTCGATGCTGTCCAATATCAGACCATAAACAACACCTTTGGCTTGAACAAGCATTAACTTTTCTGTAGTCATAGAAAAAGGAATTTTGAGTATGAATATTGTTCCTTGGTTGGGTAAGGATTGAACTGAAATCGAGCCGTTGAGTGCGTGCATCTGAGTACGCACAATATCTAAACCCATGCCACGCCCAGAAATTTCACTTACTTTATTTGCAGTAGTAAATCCAGGCGAAAATATCAAATCTAAAAGTTCAGGTTCAGCCAGACTAGAAGCATATTTTCTAGTTTTTTCTTCAGTTTGTATGGGATAAAGTTCAGCAGCTTTTCTGCGAATTCTGTCTAAATTCAATCCTTGACCATCATCACGAACTTCGATAACAGTTTGGCTACCCTGGTGATAAGCGCAGATTTCGATTAACCCTTCTTCTGGTTTACCAAGCTCTCGGCGAACTTGCGGAGCTTCAATACCGTGGTCAAAAGCATTACGCACTAAGTGTAACAAGGGATCGTAGAGCTTTTCTGCGATCGCTTTATCTACTAGTACTTCACTACCAGTAAGTTTCAATTCTACAAGTTTGGCATGAACATTCCCCAATTTATTTACCATGTGAGGGAAACGATTCAGAATATTGCCTAAAGGCGCCATTCGTGCTTCGACTAAGCTATCTATAATATTAAGAGTTAAATTCTCTTTTTGATCGCTAATTTGAGTAGCTTGTGTCAGAAGCAAATCGAGAGACTCTGTGGTTTCTTGTAGTTGCAGTGTTTCTTCTATTGCTTCATGCAATGTCATGTGAAATTCTGTATATACATCCATTTCTAGAGAGTCAAAATCCACTGCAAAACTTTGCGTTTGTTGTGAGGTAATATTTTGTATTTGTAAAGGTAGATCGCGTAAATCGTTTAAAGTTGTTTGATGTCTAGTTAGTTGCTGTACTAGTTGCTCAATTATTTCTTTGACCTGTTCATCTTGTAAACTACGCCGTTTTTGGTAAATCAGCAATTCTCCTGCTAAATAATTGAGGTGTTGCAGTCTCTCTGTATCTACCCGAATAAATGAAGGTTGACGAAAGTTTTTAGTTTGAACATACTCTGATTTATCGTCTATTTCTTTGTTGATTTGTGTAGCTATATCAGGGATGACTTCAATAGCTGTTTTCGGAACGTCTATAACTACCTGCTCGCTGACAGTTAATGAATCAAGCTTTTCTGAAGAATTATCAGCTTGGTTTGTCACAACTTCAACAGTAAGGTTCTGCCTTGCTTCTTCTCCCCATATTGCTTCTAGTAAGTTATCAGTTGATTGCGAAGATACAATCTCTTTAATAACTAACAGTTTTTGTAACTTGGGACTATCAAGCCAATTTTTCTCTTCACTAGTAACAGGAGGATAGCTTTTATATTCTTTTGCTAATTTATGAATTTGGTTTTGTAATATTTTAATTCCTGAGAGGTAGCTATCAGATGGCTTCAGAGAATATTGAAATTTTGCAACTGCAAATAGAATGATTAAGATCATGCCACGTCGATAAATACAAAGGCTTTGACTATCTTCTTCATCTTGAACAAAATCAAGAAAGTCTTTCAACCAGTTTTCGATATAATTCAGCAGACTTCTTCTTTCTAATCTGGGAACTAGTAAAGTTAAATTTAGTTCCGCATCTGGTATTTGCATCTGGTGATTAAACCAGCCAAAAATGTAGCGAATTACTTTTAAATAGAACTTGGCAGTTGTTGGCTTTACCGATTCGTTTTTATTGTTATCAGATGTAGTAAGAAAATGATAAAATTGTTCTAAATTGATGATAAATTTGTCAGTGAATGAATTATTTAGCAATTCTTCAGATAACTCATTATTTGCCACTATTGTGAGTTTTTGTAAGTCTGAAGACGGTTCTCCACCAGATGTGCGATCGCCTTCTAATACTAATTTTTTTGCTTGTTGTAAATCTGTAAGGGCAATTTTTGCAATTTGCTGTACCTGGCTAGGATTTGCTTGCAGCGCTGAGAGAATTGTTTGGGAAATTTCTCCCAATCCAGGTAAATTTAGAGATTCTGCCAAGCCAAGAAATACTTCAGCTTGAGAGTGTAAAAACTCGATAAATTCGTCATTATTTGGTGGATTGTTAATAACATCAGCAATACTGTTTAGACGTTGTTCTACTCCTACTTCAAAAACAGATTGCACAATATCAAATCCCAATTCTTCAGAAGTGGGAATATGAGATTCAGCACCAAATGCATCACCCAGACTTTCTTGCAACTGTGCAAACACTGAAGTCGCTCGATGAAGCAGTTCTTCATCATTAACAGTACTGCCTATTAGCTCAGTATTTAATGCTATACTCAAACACTCGTAAGCTTGTAATAACAGTGTTTGTAATTCTGCATCTACGACTACTTTTGGATTGTATAAAGCCTTAAATACATCTTCTAAAAAATGGGAAATTGTCTTAATTAATTCCAGTCCAACGTTAGCTGCACCACCTTTAAGTGTATGAGTAGCCCGCATTAAGTTGTGAATTTTAGTAATGCTATAATCTTCCGATAAGCTAAATAGTTCTTGTTCAATAATTTGGACTAATTCCGGGGCTTCAGCCAGAAAATAGATGTACCCTTGTTCGCGGATTTCGTTATCTGTAATCATAATTAGAGAGTGGAGAGTGGGGAGTTAGGAGTTAGGAGTTAGGAGTTGATCGACCAATTGATTTTTCAGTTGTCTTGACTATTGAACTCAAAATCCGAATGATTTCGTCTGCATAGATTAGCTCATTAGTTAAATCAATATTTACTAGTTTGGACTGTTGTAGTAAGTAGACGTAGCCAGTATTTGGTTTCCCTAGCTTCTTTGTATGCAATATACATTTTTGCCAAAAAATCTTTTATACTCTGACCACCGCTAGCCTCTTCAACATTCGCGCCAATACTTGTCCCACTTCGTAGTAATTGCTTAGAAAGCACATATTCCCGTTGATCTTGCAGTTTAATATATAGGTGAATAATTTCTAAAGCAAATTTAAAACTCTTCTGTTGAATAATACTTTCTGCCAATTACTCTTCTCCTATATTTAACTCAAAAGTTATAAGTAATTAAGGTCAAAGCATTTTTATTTGAAATCAAATGGTGATTTATATAATGAATGCTTTGACCAAATAACTCCTAACTCCTAACTCCTAACTATTTTTCATTTCACTTTAAACTTACTAGCAGTTGTTAATAACTCTTGCGCCATTCCTGATAAATCTTGGAACACAGTCGCAATTTCTTGAGATTCAGCAAAAGTTTTATCGGCAATTTCTGCGACATCTTGCATTGATTTAGTGACTGTTACAGATTGCGCCATTTGTTTTTGAGTCGCTGCGGTAATTCGCTCGATTAGCTGACTAATTTCGGCAGTTGCAGAAACGATCGCATTTAAGTTTTGGCGAGTGTCGCTAACAAGATTTGTACCTTCTACTACCTGCTGAATACCAGTTTCCATCGCTACTGCAACTTCTCCGGTTTCTGCTTGAATCTCCTGAACTAATTTTTCAATTTCGATGGTTGCTGCTGCTGATTGGCGAGATAAAGAACGGACTTCATCAGCTACAACTGCAAAGCCTTTGCCATATTCACCGGCACGAGTAGCTTCAATGGCTGCATTCAAAGCGAGTACGTTTGTCTGTGTGGCAAAATTACCAATCAAATTCACCACTTTAGAGATTTTTTGCGAAGATTCGCTGAGGCGTTTAATCTTTTTGCTGGTTTGAGCAACGGTTTCACGAATTCCTTGGATTGCTTTTACAGTCAGGTTCATGGCAGTATCGCCAGACTCTACAGTTTGATTGGCTTTTTGCACTGCTAGTTGTACTAACTCAGCATTCGCCACAACAGCTTGAGTAGAGTCCACCATCTGTTGAATATCATCTAAGGCTGCGGTAATCTCCTCAGATTGTTGTTGTGCCAGATTAGTCAGTCCCGCTAATGAAGCCTCGCTGTTGCTAGAAGTTTGGGCAACTTGTTGAGCAGCCCCTTGTACCTGAACAACAATTTGCCGCAGTGCTTGCAGAGTATTATTGTAAGCATCAGCGATCGTGCCTAGCTCGTCTTCTGTAATCGGTGCGCGTACTGTTAAGTCGCCGTTAAGGGCGGGTCTCAGGGCTTTTAAGAGTTGAATGGATCGTTGTTGTAGTAACTCCTTAGCTGCCTTTTCCCGTGTTGCGGCTTCTGCTAATTTTGCTGACTGCGCTTGTACTTGTTGCAAGTATTCGGTGTGTTGTAATGCCAGTCCTAACTGGCTGCCAATACGTGCTAACAAAGTAACTTCTAATTCTTCCCAATCACGAGTTCCCGAATTTTGATAAGCTGCCAGTAGTCCCCACAATTGTTCCCCAGCAAATACAGGAACAATTACATAAGCTTTGGCTTCAAATTGCTCTAAAATTTCAATGTGACAAGGTGAATGACCTACCTGATAGATATCATTTACAACAAAGTTTTCGCCTTGGGCATATCGACCTCCCTGAGTTTCTTGTAAGTGGGTATCTTCCCAGACGGTTTTGATATCGGGGCCTACCAGTTTTACCCAAAGATGACCTGCTGACTCTGCGACAAATTCACCACTCCAGTTAGGATTGAAACGATACACGGCAACGCGATCACATCGTATTAATTGCCTGACTTCTTGAGTCGTTGTTTTGAAGATTTCTTCTACATCTAAAGATTGGCGGATGCGGTTACTGATTTTGGTGACAGCTTTCTCTTGTTCTGCTATCTGAGCTAGTTTCTCAGATTTGACTCGCACTAATTCTAAATAGTCTATCTGTGATTTAGCTAAACTAAATTGCAAGCTAGTCTGAACCAAAAAGTTCACTTCCCAGCTTTGCCATTCACGGGAGCTAGAGTTTTGATAAGCTGCCAGCAATCCCCACAATTTATCCCCGAAAAATATCGGAACAATCATGTAAGCTTTGGCTTCAAACTGCTCTAAAATCTCAATATGACAGGGAGCTAATCCTACTTCATAGATATTATTAACGATAAAGTTTTCACCTCTGACATACCGACCTCCCTTAGTTTCTTGCAAGTAGGTATCGTCCAAAACTGTTTTGATATCAGGGCCGACCAGTTTTGTCCAACCATTACTCACAGACTCAGCCACAAATTCACCACCCCAATCAGGGTTAAAACGATAGACAGCGACGCGATCGCATTGTAGTGATTGACGCACTTCTTGAGTAGTTGTTTTAAAGACGCTTTCTACATCTGAAGATTGTCGGATGCGGTTGACTATCTTAGTGAAAACCTTCTCTTGTTCAACTATTTGAGCTAGTTGGTCAGATTTTGTTTGCACTTGTTCCAGATATTCCCCTTGTGAGATAGCGACACCAAATTGCAATCCAATTTGAGTTACAAAGGTTTCTTCCCAAGGTTGCCAATCACGAGGCCCAGAATTTTGATAAGCTGCCAACAAACCCCATAATTTTTCTCCAGCAAATATGGGTGCAATGATGTAAGCCTTCATTTCATACTGCTCTAAAATGTCAATATGACATTGAGAATGGCCCATTTGATAAATGTCATTAACTACAAAGCTTTCACCCTTGGCATAACGTCCTCCTTGAGTGTCTTGTAAGTGGCTATCTTCCCAGACCATGTAAAAATCAGGGCCGACCATTTTTATCCAGCCATTACCCACTGACTCAGCGACAAACTCGCCACTCCAGTCAGGTTTGAAGCGATAGACACCGACGCGATCGCATTTTAGTAATTGACGTACTTCTTGAGTGGTTGTTTGAAAAAGCTTATCGACATTTGATATCCGCAAAATTTTGTCGATGACTTTAGCTACCGATTTTTTTGCTAGTAGCCGCTGTTGCTGTTCTTTTTGAAATTCAAAGCTCTGTAATTTGTAAATTAGTTCTGTTGTCAGTTGAGATAGTAGGCTAATTTCTACTTCTTGCCACTGCCGCTTTGAGTAGCAATTATTGACTACTAGTAAGCCCCACACTTTACCTTCTACTACAATCGGTAAACTCAAACTGGCTTTAATTTGAAATTTATCTAGCAGTTGCTTTTGATAAGGGGTAAGTTGAATCTGATTGATATCGTCAATAACTACAGCTTCTATATAGTCTTGATTGGTATATAAACCAAAAATAATTCCAGGAATATTTTCGCCTAAAGTTGGTGTCCAACCTAGTGTTCTCGATTCGGCTAAAACATTACCTGATTCCCGCGAAGTAAACTGATAAATTAAGGCGCGATCGCAGCCAATCTTTTCTCTAATTTGTGCTACAGTAATTTTCAATAATGTATCAAGGTCTGGCGCTTGGCGCATGTGAGTTGCGATGTCTTTCAACTGTCGCCGCCAAGTTTTAAATTCTAGAGCGATCGCACTTAATAAAGATATTTCACTACTAGCAATATTTGCTATATGAGCGTTACCATTCTGATTTTCTAATTCAGATATTAGATGCTCATTTTCATGGCTATTGTTATACAAAAATGTCATTTAATTAACCTCAAGATTGTGATTGGTAATAACTGGATATGTGGCAAGCGATATTTATCTGGTATTTACTCATTAAGGATTAGAAGTTTTCAAAAAAATCTACCTAATCGCACCTTACTAAATATTCAATTATGAATTCCCCATGCTGGAGATTGCATAATAGTTGTGGCATCCAAATTAAAAATTATCTCCTCCGAATCATTAATAAAGTATCCCTGTAAAAAAGATGATATTTTCGGATAAAATAATTCAGCACTTGCGGGTTTCATTTCTTTAGTATCCAGCCATTCAATATCTATAAGTTGTCGCACCAATAGTCCCAAATACTTACCTTTATTTTCTAGAACAATTGCCATCATTTTTGAAACTAAATTTGACCCTTGGGAAATTGGAGGATAACCTAACATTGCCTCTAAATCGACTAACCAAAGCATCTCACCGCGCCAATTATAAATACCAAAGACACTACTTGGCATCTGAGGAACGCCACATATTTCTGGTAACGATACTTGCAAAACTTCTGCGATGTGTTGTAAAGAAATTACGGCTGTATCAGTTACTCCCAAATTAAAACTTAAAAACTTTTCCTGGGTTTCCAAAGCTATCAATCCTTTGTCCTTGATTATTTATCTTTAGACACTATTTGCAGTTATTGTTTATTCTTGGAGAGATTAATCTAAAAAATAGTGACTTCTAGGATTTGTTTATTTATGATATTTTACTAATTAAGTAACCGCTTTAAAATTATCACTAGTTCGTCGCGATCGATCGGTTTTGATAGATAACCATCAGCGCCTAACATATTACCCCAAATTTTATCTACATCACTATTTTTTGTAGAGCAAAAAACTACAGGTATATTGCTAGTGTCAGGATTATTTTTTAGTTCTCGGCAAATTTCAAAGCCACTTTTACCCGGTAAAATTACATCGAGAAATATTAAGTCCGGCTTATTTTGATCTATTTTGTCTTGAGCCTCTTCACTACTAGTGGCGCTAATCACAGAATAACCTGCCTGTTGCAAGTAACGGCTGATTATTTCCATATCTGTTAAGCCATCTTCAACAACTAAAACAGTATTCATGGCAATTACTCGTTAACTTTTTCTCAAAATGTAAACAAAATAGACAAATCCTAAATGATTCCTCAAAAAGACATGGAAGGGACTAGAGACTAGCCCTAACCCCTTTGCCCTAAACAATATTCACAAATCAAATAGGACTGCTATAAATACAAAAATTTGTATTTGTCTAATTTTGATTCAATCTTTATTTATCAACCTCAGAGAAAGTACTTAATAAACATAACTTAATATAAGTTTTTTGAATATAAAATAGGTTGATAACCTAATTTTAGATTTTACATTTTGGATTGAAGATTCAAAATGTAAAAATGACTGATAGCAAAAGAATTTAAAGGTGAGAATATATCTAAAAATCGCAAATACATGATTTGAATAATAAAGGTTAATTTGAAATTGTTTAACCTCAATAATTTAATTTTTACTGAGGTGGAAAATTCTACAAAATTTGAGGAATAATTCAGAACCAAAAATTGCCTCTAACTTTCCCTAATTACAAACCTCTAAATTAGATTTACTCTTTTCATTGGATACGCTCTGTGTAGGTAAATATTTACGTACTATACTCATTACCTTATCAGCTATTACAGGTTTAGTGAGAAAATCTGTAGAACCAACTACTTTGGCACGAACTCTATCTAAAAGACCATCACTGCCTGTTAATATAATTATTGGTGTGTTGGAAAATGTAGATATTCTTCGTAACTGAGTACAAATTTCGTAACCACTAGCAACTGGCATAATCAAATCCAAAAAAATCAGGTCTGGTTTATCCTGAATCAGAGTTGGTAGAGCTTGTACAGCATCTTGAATTTTGACAAACCTAAATCCATTGGAAGTGACAATATCCTCTACCATTTTACATACTTGAGGGCTATCATCGACGCAAGCCACTAGTGGAGCAATCCGCTTCTTGGCTTGTGTGGTGGTAGAGTTATTGTTGACTTCAGTAATTCCTAAAGGCAAGTCAGGTACTTCTACCAATTCAATGATTCCTTTAAGGATATAAGGAAGCAAGGAACGGGTGAGTGGTAGTACACTCTGCTTCATTTTCATGGCTAAATCCCGCAGAGTGAATTTGCCATTGATTAAATTTACAAAGTTTTTGTAGACAGATGGACTTACCATCTGCTCAAGTTGTTCTGGTCGCCGTAGAATTGGTGCTAAGTCAGGAGAAAAATTTGCTAAACCTGCTTCTGACCAAATTTTCCATGAGTCTTGCATGTGCTTTACAGACATTTCTGCACTCGTGAAGCTCATTGGGGTTTCTAAGATAACTTCTTGGTTGCGATTGCAAGTTAGAGAAGCAAAGTTTCCTTGCAAAGCTAGGTCAAATAATAGTTCTGCTATCGTATTTTCCGCAATAGATTGAATCTGTTCTCTCTGAATTTTCTGTTTTTTATAAAATACTTCTATCAGTTTATAGTCCCAGTAATCAATTGATAGGTCTTGCCCACGTAACTGCAACTTATCAACATCAATCTGGGGACAATTCTGGGCTATATGTCTACGCCAACGTCGGAAGGGATGAGTTCCTCCTGTTGCCCAAACTATCCGTCCCAATCGATAGTAAAAAGTCCATTGGCTGCCCTTTGAACTCTTAATATTTAATTTGCCATTGTATTGCAACTGAGTACAAGTTTTAAATTCATTTACTAGATTATTTGAAATAAGTTCTTGATGAGGCATAGTTTGTTCCTTTTATTAAAAAGCTAGCCATTAAAAACCGATACTAATAGAGCACGGCGTAAATCCACCTACCACCTCAATTAACCAGACAAATTTCTGAAGTCACTTGTTAAAGATAGGCAACACTTTTGTGACAGTGTTCTAGCTATATGAAGATCGGCAGATATGTGAATAAGTGCAAATGCATTTGATATATAGCAGTCTAAATCAAGATTATTAAAAGCAAGGCAGATGTTAAGATAGCAAAACTATTGCTAGTAAAGAATTTATCTAGCATAAAGTCTTTATTGGCAGAGTTTACTTTTCTGCTAATATTTATGACTAAAGTAGGTTGCCATAGTCGACATCATGGTGTATTAATATATCATTTTAAGAATTTTCATACCGAATCATATCCGTATAAGTTCTGAATTTTTGTTTAAAAAAGATTAGCAGTCTCCAAAGAGACTTGCTTGAGTTATTCACATTCACAATATAGGTTAACAATATTTATTTAACTTTACTATTCTTAATTCTGCTAATTAATATCAGCTTTTCTAGGGAATATAAAAAAAAAGGCGTGCTACTAAAACAAGTAACAGCCAGATTATAAAGTATTTATTTAGAAAATTTCTTCAAGGTTGCTTATGGTTTTGATAGCTGACAACAGCTGCCCTGAGATTACTTTGGTGTTCTGAAAGTAGCCGATCGCCTTCGTCTTTTTCCAAACCAGTCCAGTGCATCAATAGCGCCAGCTTAACCCATTTACCACTACGTTCTAGTAAAAAACCAGCAGTTTCCCGACTTAAACCTGTGAGGTCTTGCAAAATTCGCAAAGCGCGATCGCGTAATTTTTGATTTGTTACTGCTACATCGACCATGCGATTGCCATAAACTTTGCCTAGCTTAACCATCACGCCGCTAGAAAGGATATTTAAAGCTAATTTAGTGGCTGTACCAGCTTTCAGGCGAGTTGAGCCGGCGATTATTTCTGGCCCTGTTAATAGGCGAATGTCAATATCGGCATCAAAGCTAACTTGTTCAGCAGGAACGCAGGCGATAAAAATAGTTGTAGCTCCTCGCTGACGAGCAGCATGAAGCGCACCGTGGACATAAGGCGTTGTGCCGCCAGCGGTAATGCCAACTACGACATCTAATTGGGTAACGTGCCGCCCTGCGATCGCCGCCTCGCCATCTTCAATGCTGTCTTCTAAATCTTCAGAACTACGTACTAGTGCGCCAGCACCACCAGCAATAATCCCCTGTACCAACTCTGGAGGTGTACAAAAAGTAGGTGGACACTCCGCAGCATCTAAAACCCCTAATCTGCCACTTGTACCCGCACCGATATAAAATAAGCGTCCTCCGTGGCGCAAACGCTCTGCGGTGCGTTCAATTGCCTCTGCCAACTGAATTCTCGCCGCTGCAACTGCTGCAACAGCCTTTTGGTCTTCGTCATTAAACAACTCCACCAATTCCAGAGAACTGAGCTGGTCTAAGTTCAGACTATTAGGGTTTACCAGCTCAGTTAAAAGATGCCCGCGTTCTTGCAAATTTGTCATTTATCATTTGTCCTTTGTCATTTGTCCGTTGTCATTTGTCCGTTGTCATTTGTCATTTGTCAGTTAGCGACCAGTGACCAATGACCAATACTTCGATTACGCTCAGTACAAGTGACTAATGACTAATGACTAATGACTACTTACAACAACCCTTCCAATTTGCGACGCATCTTCTCTAATTCAGAATCAGACAATTCTGGTTCTTCTAGCGGCTGTTGATTGAGAGGGAAAGTGTCTTCAACAGTATCCTCCTTCTGGGCATCTTCTTGCCAGTCAGTTTTTTCGACGTTAAGTTCTGGGGGAGTTACAACTAAATTGCTGTTTTCTGGGATGATTTCCCATCCATATCCAGCACTTTCGCAAAATTCCTTGATTTCTTCAGCATCCATCGGCTCCGGTGTGGGTGCAGGGAAATCCTGAGCTTCTAACATCAGGGCAAAGCGTGTCGCATCGTCTTCTGACTCGAACATCAGAATTTTATTGCGTAGCTTGCCGTAGGCATCGCCTTCGCGAATCGTGTGAATCCCCTCATTTTCCGTTCGAGCATTAAAAATTAACACAAAAACACGCATAGGCGTAATCATAATGTTAAACCAATACTTTCAGGTTGTATTTTACTATCTTCTATTAATTTTCTAGTACCTAACCTTTTTTAGTACATTTGAACTACTACTTACCTGATTTTTACTCTAGTAATTTTCTCTTAATAATATTCATATACCTATTATTCCTTTATTTCTCTAACTAGTACTCTGAGTCTATCTCACACATTACCACACAAAGATTACAGCTATTTTTGACGCTATGCCCTCTATTCTCGCTTGCTGATAGGTTTTCATCATTCCCTTATCACTAACCGGTTATAGGGCATTTCTGGCATTAATTAAAGTATCGTGAGAGTCATTATCGCTTGCTATTGAGAATGAGTATAAAACTAGTACAAAAATATTATTTTTATATCTATATGTCTGTTATCTCCTGAAAACTCCAAGTAGTACTCTAAGTATTTCCAAAATATGCACAAAAAAAGGACTCTATCTAGAGTCCCAATACTGCTCGGTTAAGTATTTTTAACTCGGCATTGGGTTTGGGGAAAAGGTTAAAGGGTAAAGGTTTTTTCTTTCCCCTTTCCCCTTTACCCTTTTCCCCTTAACCGACAAGTATTGTCTAGAGTCCTTGCTATTAACTAAGCTTTTGAGTTATCTATTCCCCCAACAAGTACATCACCTCTTCTAGCTTTTGTTTAGCTATGTAGAGATTGAGAAGCTTTTGCTGTTCCCATGATTGAGGCGGATGAAGTGAACGTCTTT